>JBDUAY010000144.1:0-12528 GCA_040004415.1 Bacteroidota bacterium
AAATAGCCTTGTATCTGCGGTGCGTGCAAGTCCATGGTTATCACCCGGTCTGCGCCTGCTGCCACTATCATATTGGCAATCAATTTAGACCCAATTGCTACGCGGGGCTTATCTTTCCTGTCCTGGCGGGCATATCCGTAATACGGTATAACGGCCACCACTTTATAAGCTGATGCACGGCGAACGGCATCGATCATTAGTAGTAATTCAAGAATATTATCAGAGGGAGAAAAAGTGCTTTGAATCAGAAAAACCATGTCGCCCCGTATGCTTTCCTGGAAAACAGGCTGAAATTCACCATCGCTGAATTTCTGGGTAATACATTTACCCAAAGGGGCGCCATATTGCCGTGCAATTTTTTCTGCCAAGTACTGAGAACCGGTACCTGAAAACATCTTTACCGAACTTTGCATAAGTGGGAGCTATTGATGCGGCGAAGATAAAGCTTCACAAGAGAAATAAAAATCCCCGCGGAAGTTTTAGCCGCTTTATTTAGCTTCAAAAGATGTATAGAAAATATTTATCCGGCCTTACTTTCCCACAGAGGCAAACATCGCTTTTTCCGGTGCAACAGTAACCTGGGTTATATTTTGCTGCGCGTTTGCTTTTTTGGGATTAAATGCATAAAAAACAGCGGAGCAGATAAAGATGGAAAAGAAAAGGGATACTGCATAAACGCCGGCGCAAAAAAACAAAGATTGCAGCCCGCCAAGGTTGTTGAATGTAGAGGTACGTTTCATAAAGATGGATTTTTGTTTTCTAAAGGATATATGGATTACTGGATAACGCGCAGCGCGCTCAACTATTGTAGCACGCTCTAAAAAAGAACCAACATAAAAATATAGCCCTAACTTTCAGGATGCAAGAGCAGAAGTACTCAATTAAGGATTGGGCGAAAGATGACCGGCCAAGGGAGAAATTACTAAGTAAAAGCCCTGTTGCGCTAAGCGATTCAGAACTGATAGCTATCCTTATCAACAATGGCAACCGCGAGAAAAGTGCCGTGGACCTGGCAAAAGACGTGTTGCTGCTCGGCAAAAATAACCTGAATGAACTGGGGCGCCTTTCGGTAAAAGATTTAATGACGATTAAGGGCATCGGCGAAGCCAAAGCCATTTCCATTGCCGCGGCGCTTGAACTGGGCAGGAGAAGGCACGCTGCCGGCTTCCTGGAAAAACCGCAAATTAAAAGCAGTACGGATATTGCCTGCTACCTGCAAACTTTATTAAGCGATTACCAGCATGAAGTGTTTGCGGTTATTTTTTTAAACCAGGCCAATAAGATAAATCATTTCGAAATCATTAGCGAGGGCGGCATTACGGGTACCGTTGCAGACCCGCGGGTTATCTTAAAGAAAGCTTTACAGGAAGAAGCCGTTAGCATTGTACTTTGCCACAATCATCCTTCCGGCAGTTTGCGCCCGAGCAAGGCCGACGAGGCATTGACGCATAAAATAAAAGAAGCCGCTAAATATTTTGATATAAAAGTGCTTGATCACATTATTGTAAGCAATGAAGGCTTTTACAGTTTTGCGGATGAAGGGATTTTATAAAAAATTTATTGGTTGAATTGTCTCAAACTATTCAATGACTTTCAATATCGCAAAGTGGCGCGGTGAGACACCGGCCACAGAGAAATGGGAATTCTTTGCCGCCGTTATTGGTGTTTTCACCAGAACTGTCCGGAAGATGAGTTTTACAAAGATTGCATCCGTTCCGGCGGGACGTCCTGTTTATAGAAGAATCAAATTACAAGCACCTGGCTCCAGCGGAGCTCCCTGTAATGCACAGTCCCGGGATAATTCCCGGAACTCCGGAGCTGTTTGTATTATCGCTATAGTTACTATAAACAGGATGCGCCCCCGGACCATTATCAAATTGGAACTGCAAAACTTCACAAATTTTTTTGTTGGCAAACCATAATCTTCCCAACAGTTGTAGTGTTTTCACCAGCAATTGAATGACGGCAAATATCTAATGGACATGTGTTTTCAATTCAAACAAGCAATAAAAAAGGCCGCTCTTTACAGAACAGCCCTTAGTTTTATCATTATAATAAAAGTTATTAATAGCCTGGATTTTGCTGGGTGGAAATGTTTTTATTCACGTTTGTTTCTCCTTGCGGAATCGGTGCTATTCTTTTTGTACTTGAATAAGGTACTGTCAGGTTAACATTGGCTGTTCCTGCAGGAATAGCGCCCGCATTCGCCACACGCACAACATCTCTTTTAAGCCTGTTCAGATCATAATAACGATCTCCTTCAAAAGCCAGTTCTTTTCTTCTTTCTGTTATAATATCGGTTAATAAAGTTGCTCCTGAAGAAGCATATACCTTGCTGGCATCGCGCTGCGCTACCAGGGCGTTCAGGTATTTGAGCCCATCTGCTTCATTGCCTGGTAAAGAGGCTTCCGCGGCAATCAGGTAAACTTCGGAAAGGCGCATTACTTTTAAATTATCACGATCCGCATTTTCAGCATTCGGATATTTATTTATCAGCACTGCGGCTGCCCCGCTTTTAGTGGTGCCCGGCAACAGTACCGAAGTGCGTATATCTGTTGCGTTATATAGTGCTACCAACTGGCTGGATGCATAAATATCCTGGTAACCATTATTATAAATACCACCCAGATCATCAAAACCATTGTTATTAATTACATCAGCATCTACTTCAAACAATGTTTCAAGTTTGTCAGATCCAATTGCAGGATTGCCCCAGTACGCCTTGTAACCAGCGGCAGTCACTAATTTAAAACCCCCGTTATTAATAACATCCACTGCGGCCTTTTTCGCATTTACATTATCCCCCATATAAAAATATACTCTTGCAAGAAGACCTTCGATGGCGTATTTGCTCAATACTACTGAACTGGAATAATCAGGTGCTGTTGAAAATGCGGTGGTAAGATCAGTCACCATCTGCGTATATACTTCTTTTATGGTACTGCGGCCGGGATAAAGAAATGGATCGTACTTTAAAACCAATGGAACACCCAGCGCACTTGGATCATCCGTATAGGGCTTTGCGTATATGTTCACCAATTTAAAATACAGCAACGCGCGGATAGCATAGGCCTGTGCCTTTACGTTATCAACGTCACTACCAGTTAATGTACTTTCTATAATGCGGTTGACGCGTAAAATGGTCTGGTAAGCATTGTTCCACATTTCACTCACCACGCCATCATTTACTGTTACACTATAATTATATTGTGTAAGATACCTGCCTGAATTTTTGGTCTCTACAAATGTATTGTCTGCCTGTAAATCTCCTATCACCGGGAAATCTCTTCCGAATAAAGTGGACGATCGCATATTGCTGTAAGCGCCGTTCAGCGCTGCCTGCAAACCCGACACTGTGCTAAGCGCATCATCCGACAGCAAAGAATCTGATGGTGCTTTATCCAAATAACTTTTTTTGCAGCCTGCCATCATCAATGCAATGGAAAGAACTGCTATTGAAAATTTATTGCGTATTCGTTTCATTTTATAATATTTTGTATGAGATTAATGTCAATCCCGTTTGCAATGCGCTTAACATGATAAGCGCTTATTATTTAGAAGCCAATTTTTATACCTGCTGTTACACTCTTTAATGGATATACATCCAGGTTACTGGTACTGTTAATACCTGTTTCCGGATCAAACGGAATATTTTTATCGGTAGCAAATGTTAAAAGATTGGTTCCACGTACATATACATTCAGGTTGGTGATGTATGCTTTTTTAGTCCATTTTTGCGGAATGGTATAAGCCAGTTGAAGGTCCCTCAAACGGATATAATCTCCTTTATACAAGAAACGGGTAGACGTACGGTAAGAATTTTTATTTCCGCCTTCTACAATAGCCGGTATCCTGGTAATATCACCCGGTTTTTGCCAGGCATTCAATTCCTGGCTCAACTGGTTAAATGAAAATAAATAAAGTCCTTCGCTGCTTTGATAGCTTCCCCAGGAGTCATAGGCATAATTACCAAAGTTGTAAAATAACTGGGCAGATAAACTGATGCCCATATAGGTAAACGTATTAGTAAAGGAGCCATAGTACTTGGGCATGGCTGTTTTTGTGTTATCCAGCACCTGCGTAGTTTTTGTAATATCGTTTGTGGTGGTTTTATGCGTTGCATCGGTATACCAGAGCGGATCGCCATTTGCCGGATCAACACCAGCCCATGGCCGCAGAAAATAAGCCTGCAGGTTATTTCCTTCCGTGTAATCGAATACGCCAGAAAGTACTGGCTTATGACTATACAGGGAAATTACTTTATTATTATTGTGTGCTATATTAAAAGAAACATCCCAGGTGAAGTTTTTGGTAACAATGGGCTTGCCACCAATCAGTAACTCGACACCCTTGTTGTCAACGTCACCTATGTTTTCAAGTTGTCCCCCCGCAAAACCCGAAGTAGGAGACAATGGAATATTGGCCAGGAGTTTATTCGATCTTCGATCATAATAATCCAAAGTTCCGTACAAGCGACTTTTAAAAAAGCCAAAATCCACGCCCACATCAAATTGTTTGTTTGTTTCCCATGTGAGGTCGGGGTTACCAACGTTATTGGGTGCACTTCCGGGTAAACCCGTATAGTTGGTGCTGATGCCGTTAACTGTTCCGTAGCCGTACGTTGCCAGGGATGAATAATAACCAAATCCAAGGCTGTTACCGGTAAGTCCATACGAGCCGCGTATTTTCAAAAGGTTTAACCAATTAACATTTTTCATAAAACTCTCTTCGCTAACATTCCAGGTAGCACCTACAGAGTAAAAATTACCATACCGGTGATTGGCGCCAAAAACAGATGAACCATCGCGCCGGTAGCTTCCGGTTACAACATAGCGATCTTTATAATTGAAATCAGCGGTAGAAAATATTGACGTATTGGTTCTGTCGGTAGGTATTGCATAAGCAGTGGTAGGTGTTGCTGCAGACGCGAGGTATTGTAACTCAAGCGTTGAAGGAAAGGCCTGGCCCCCGGCTTGCAGCTGATAATTTTTTATAGCTGATGCCTCGTAACCTGCTTTCACATCAAAATACATATCACCTGATTTGTTAACCGCTTTTCTGTAGTCAAGAAAATTGGTAAATGTATAATCGAAGCGGCGGCTATATGCTGAAAAAGCGTCCCCGCCCTGTGCCTGGCCATCACCATAAAAAGGATTGCGGTACTGGTCTTCTGATACATCAAAATATTCGGCCGAATACCGGCTGGTAAATTTTAGATCTGTCAGTATTTTAGCTTCTGCATTTACATAGCCGCGGAAAGTTGTCTGTTTGGCCGTATTCTTATTGTACGCTGCCTCTACCAGCGGGTTAAAAACACCGCCGCCTACCGGAAACTCATTGGCTGCATCACCATACTTTAGTGAACCATCGGTGTTGTAAGGAGAATACCAGGGCGCAAGAAAAAAAGAAGCAAGCACAGGGTTAGCAAAAGTTCCGCCATTGGTAGGCGTGTTTTGCGCGCTGGTGCTACCATTAAGGCCGGCGGTAAAATTGAGCCAGTCAGTAGCTTTATGCGTAACAGAAAGGCTACCGTTATACCGCTTAAAATCTGTGGCAATGGTCGTTCCGTCCTGCTTAAAATAGCCGCCGGATGCATAGAAGGTGGTTTTTTCATTTCCACCACTCATGCTTAAATTGTATTGCTGCTGATTCCCTTTTCGCGTTACCTGGTCCAGCCAGTTGGTGTTGGTAGAAAGGTAGTCTGCAGGTAATCCGTACCCGTTCACCGGATCAGTAATAATTGCATCAGCTTCCGCGTCATTGGCAGCTGATCCGGAGTTGATTAAAGCTTGCCTGAATACGGTCTGGCTTTCAGCAGTGGTAAGGCTGCGATTATTTTTGTTTTTAAAAGCAATCTTATTCTGACCAACCTCAGTAGAAAAATTGATTCTTGTTTTTCCACCCCGGCCTTTTTTTGTAGTAACCAATATAACGCCGTTGGCACCCTGTGAACCATATACTGCCGTTGCCGCAGCATCTTTTAGTACCGAAATACTTTCGATATCATCCGGGTTTATTGAACTAAGCGGATTAGCAGTTGTGGTGTTAACCGTTAGATCAGTCGTATTGGCAATAGCACCATCAATTACCCAAAGCGGGCTTGCACTTGCGTTGATGGAACCAATTCCCCTGATGCGTATATCCGTTGCTGCACCCGGTGCGCCCGAGGTTGAAGTAGATTGCAAGCCCGCTACAGAACCCTGCAAGGCTTTATCAACAGATGAAAAAGGCTTGTTTTCTAATTCAGTTCCTTTTACAGTAGCCACAGCGCCCGTAAGATTTGTTTTCTTTACACTTCCATACGCCACAATAACTATTTCAGAAAGATTGGCACCGGTGCCGGGCTGTAATGCAACAACCAGATTATCGCTTGTGATGTTAACTTCCATCGTTGTGTAGTTAACGGAAGAAATAACAAGTGATTTTGTTTTAGCG
Source organism: Bacteroidota bacterium (assembly GCA_040004415.1). GTDB lineage: Bacteria > Bacteroidota > Bacteroidia > Chitinophagales > Chitinophagaceae > JACMLD01. The sequence goes on from JBDUAY010000144.1 coordinate 6,436, forward strand.
GGAACCGTGATCGTAAAAGATCCTGCATCATCGCTGGTTGTTCCTGAAGATGTTCCCCTGATAAGAACCGTTGCGTTGGGAACAGGTACACCGGCAGCGTTTGTAACTTTGCCGGTTATCTTCCGGGTTTGTGCTGTTAGTTGACTTATAGCCAATACAAAGCACAATAAAAAAAGCGCGCGTTTTCTCATTTACCTAAGTTTTATAATAAAGAATAGCCGGGTAGTAATAATCTTTATCCATGATTCATGATACCCGGCTAGTTAAGACACAAACTTTACACGAGCCGCTGCGGGAAAAAAAAGCGCGATAATGAGGTGCTGATAAAAACAGGAAGAATTAATAAACATAATTGATGCTTATAGCAATATTATCCGGCAATAATTTAAGCTTTCATTTTTTACAATCACACTAAGCCAAGACGTTAAATATTAGTTAACTGGTTGATTTCCTTATAAAACTGGGGCAATTAGGGATAACAAATTTTAGTCGCAAATGCGTATAGGTAGTTAAATTAAAAAAATATTTAACTAGATAAGTTTATCAATATTACACCAGTATTAAAATCACATTAAACTATTCTTTTATTTTTTGCACTTATAATTATAGCGGGAATAATCTAAAATTGTTTAATGAAAACACTTAGTTACCTGTGCTCGTCTTTACAAAAAAATCTATTCAAATATATTTTCTGAATAAAATTGCAATAATGCACAGTTCTCTCAGCAATTGCTTGCTGGTAACTACGCTAACATTTTGATTTTTTTTAATGGTTTGATTAAACAATTTAGTAGAAACAGGTGTGAACAAATAAAATCAACTTTCAAGTATTAAATTGCAACCAGGGTCTGAACTTCCGTTGCCGGCAAAAAAACTATCCGGAACACAGGTATGCGGAACATATAATGTAAAGGATTGGTAAATTTTATTGCAGCGTTTTGAACGTATGACCATAAAAATTGCCATCCTGGCATGGCTATGAGTTAATTCACAATATTGAATCATGATAAGATTACGCCTGTGCAGTAGGGCCACCAAAATTTAATGGAAACTCAATGCTTTCCTGGTCTTTAATTTTTCCGTGTGCTTCTTCAAAACGCTGAAGGTTATCATCAAGCGCTTTCAGAAAACGTTTGGCATGTTGCGGGGTTAATATAATGCGGCTTTTTACTTTGCTTTTTGGTGTGCCTGGCATCACATTTACAAAATCTACAATAAATTCTGCATGAGAATGCGTAATAATAACCAGGTTAGAATACGTTCCTTCTGATACTTCTTCAGATATTTCTATGTTTAGCTGCTGATTGTTCGGTTGCAGATCGGCCATCGTTGATATTTTTGCGAAGATAGGAAATAGCTTTTAGCCAGCAGCCGCAGCCTGTCCTAAACTATAGCTGTACTAAGCTAACAGCTAAAAGCTTATAGCTAACCCTTACTCTACACTTACCTGCTTCTTAATAACAGATCCCCCGCTTGCTTCTTCCAGAAATTTGCGTTCATTGATCATATAGCCATTTCCTTTTTCACAAAAATGGACGATGATGTTTTCTACGCTGATGGGATTGCCTTCTGGTATATCTGCAATATTTGAATGGCGTATATCATGACCGTCTATTATAATTACAAGACCGCTGCCGATCGCTTCCATTTTATTTCCTTCCGTTACCAGCATGCCGGTATCTTCTCCTAAACCAATTCCAATTGCCGATGGGTTACTTGCAACCGCCTGCGACAAGCGCCCAAAGCGGCCGCGTTTTTCAAAATGACTATCTATAATTACGGTGTCAATAAACCCAAGACCGGTTGTAATTTTCACTTCGCCTTTTAAATGTGCACGCGTTGCATTGCCTTCATAGATCATCGTATTACTCATGGCCATCGCGCCTGCGCTGGTACCGGCTATTATAAAATTTTCATTCTCGTAACGATCATGCAGGATTTTCAAAAATTTGGTGCCACCAAAAATAGCACTTAACCGCATTTGATTGCCACCGCTAAACATCACGCAATTACATGCCAGGATACGCTCAATATATCCGGCGTTCAAAGCATCTTCGCGGTTTCGGATGCTCAGCACGCCGATATTGGTACAGCCAATTTTTCCAAAAGCATTCAGGTAATTATTGGCCACTTCCTGTGGTATAGTAGATGCGGTGGTAACCACTTCTATGCGTGCACCGGGCCCACCAGCTTCCTGCATAATGCGGCGCAATATGCCCAACTCAAAAAAATTGAGGTTATTACGGTAGATATCACCTGTTTCAAGATCCGTACCCTTATCTTCTGCTCCGCCAATGGCTATTAATTTTCCTTTCGGTATCAACATTCAAAATATATTTTAACCACGGTGCCGTGAATACAAAAAGGTTTCCTGGTGAGGTTTATACCCAGCAATAAACCTTTGAATTATACTGATAAACAATTGAATCAGATAAATTAAAACACTGTGTCACTCCGTGCAGTCGTGTCTATATGGTTTCCAAACAAAAATAACGGAAATACAATAAAGGAATTGTTAGACACTCAATAAATTATCATATAAATCAAACTCAATTTGCAGTAATTTCCGGTTACCAAAACTGCATACATGAAGAAATTAGCCAATGTATTTGTATTGCTTTTTATTTGCATTAGAAGTTTTTCGCAGGAACTAAGTTATTACCTGCCAACAGACGTTCGTTACAATACCGCCATCCCGGTTCCCGAACAAGTAATTGGCCATCACGTAGGCGAATGGCATATTACGCATGATCGCCTTGTAAATTATATGAAAGCCATTGCTGCGGCATGCCCCGACAGGGTTAAACTTGAAGTAATGGGCACTACATACGAAACCAGGCCACAGCTGCTGCTTATATTTTCTTCCAAAAAAAATCTTGACAACTTAGAACAGATACGGCAACAGCATCTGCAGTTAGGCGATCCTGCCACATCAGGATCCCTGAATACCGGCAATATGCCGGCGGTGATCTGGATTGGGCATTCCATTCATGGCAATGAATCAAGCGGGGCCAATGCTTCATTGCTGAGTGCTTATTATTTAGCCGCGGCACAGGGCGAAAAAATAGATGAACTATTAGACAATGTGGTCATTCTTTTCGACCCGTCTTTTAACCCTGATGGGTTGCAACGTTTTTCAACCTGGGTGAATGCGCACAGAAGTAAAAACCTGGTGACTGATCCCAATTCGAGAGAATTTAATGAAGTATGGCCCGGTGGCCGTTTCAATCATTACTGGTTTGATCTGAACCGCGATTGGCTGGCAGGCGTACATCCGGAAAGTCAGAACCGTTTAAAAAAATTCCAGGCATGGCGCCCCAATATTTTAACGGATCATCATGAACAGGGTAGCAATGCCAGTTTCTTTTTTCAGCCGGGTGTTGCAGCCAGGGTAAATCCTTTAACGCCGGAAAAGAACCAGCAACTAACCGCTAAAATTGCCGAATACCACGCAAAATTTTTAGACAAGATTGGCTCGCTGTATTTTACCAAAGAGAATTATGACGATTTTTATTACGGCAAAGGATCCACCTACCCCGATGTACAGGGTTGCATCGGCATTTTGTTTGAACAGGCGTCGTCCCGCGGCCATGCACAACAAACACTCAATGGCATTTTGCGCTTTCCCTTTACAATCCGCAACCAGTTTACCACTACCCTTTCTACTTTGGAAGCGACTGTTGCACTCCGCAAAGACTTATTAAATTACCAGCGTGATTTTTTTAAGATGACTGCCCAGGAAGGCGCTGCTGCAACCAATAAGGCATGGATAATTGGAGAAACAACAGATAAAGCCCGCACCAATCATTTTATAGAGATGCTCCTGCGTCATAAAATTGAAGTTTATGAATTAAACAACAACGTAAGTTCCGGCAACTTCAATTTTGAAAAAGGCGGTGCATATATTATACCGGCCAACCAGCCGCAATACCGCTTATTACGCGGCATTTTCGATAAGACGCTAACGTACAAGGACAGCCTCTTTTACGATATCACTGCATGGACCATGCCGCTTGCGTTTGGATTGCCGTATGCAGAACTGAATGCATCAAAGTATACAGCTGCGTTAAAAGGAAACCGGATTGATAGCATCACTACTACACCGGGGGAAATGAAAGGTGCGAAAACAAATTATGCGTATGTTTTTGAATGGAGCGAATTTTATACGCCGCGTATGCTGTATGAATTACTCGACAATGGCATCATTGCAAAAGTTACCAGCAGCCCTTTTGAAGCAAGCGCAGACCAGGGCAAAAAGAAATTTAATTACGGAAGTATTTTGATACCTGTTGCCATGCAAAAAACGGATGCGGACAAATTGTTTACACTGCTGAAAACCATAGCAGAAAAGAATGGCGTGGATGTGTATCCGTTAAGTTCCGGCATGTCTGTAACCGGCGTTGATTTAGGTAGCGCCCGCTTTCTAAACGTTAGCAAACCAGTTGTTGCCACGCTAACCGGCACAGGCGTATCACCTACTGCTGCCGGCGAAGTATGGCATTTGCTCGATCAGCGGTTTAACATGCCCGTTAGTCAGCTGGACATACCCGTTTTTAACAGGGTCGATCTTAATAAATACAATACACTGGTGATGGTAGCCGGCACGTATACCGATTTGAACAAAGATAAATTAAAAGCCTGGGTGCAAAATGGCGGTACATTAATCTGCCTGGAAGATGCTGTGCAATGGGCCGCGCAAAACGGACTTACAAATATTACATTTAAAAAAGTGCCGCCTTCTATTGATAGCAGCATTGCCTTGCCCTATGCGTCAAAAGATGATCGTGAAGGATCGCAATTAAATTATGGTGGAATATTTCGGGCAGATATTGATCTTACTCATCCGTTGTTTTTCGGTTACCAGCGGCCGTATATAGATTTATTTAAAGCCGGAAAAACGTTTCCTGAAAAAAGTAAAAACCCATATGGCACCCCGGCTATTTATTCCAACGCCCCCTTGCAGAGCGGATACATCAGCAAAGAAAATTATACGGCGATAAAAAATTCTGCTGCGGTAATAGTAAGTTCGGTTGGCACGGGGCGGGTTATTTCCATTGCAGACAATCCCAACTTCAGGGCTTTTTGGCTGGGCGGCACCAAGCTGATGATGAACGCAATCTTTTTTGGGCGAATCATAGATGCCGGTAGTGGAAGAAGTGAGGAGTAGGTTAAACAGTTGATGGTTGACATGCAGAAAGGTTAAGAAAAGGAAAGTGGGTCAGCTGCATTTATTGTAGGTAAACCCAGGATATGTGGATGGTTCAGCGTAAAAAAGTACTGAATTGCTATAAGGCCTCCCATAATAATAAAGCGGATGCCAGGCAAAAGGGCTATCCGCACAGGTACTAAAACCTTTCAATGTATAAACCTGTCAACTTATCAACCCATCACGCATATCTTGTTAATAAATTTAGCAAACTTTAGCATTAACGTATCAAAGGAACCTGTAAATTGCCAGTTCAAACAATTTTAAGTACACAGCTAAATTTGAAAGTATGATTAAGTTACAAGCTATCGGCAACCTTGGTAAGGATTGCGTTACCAACACAGTAAATGGTAAAAGCGTAATCAACTTTAACGTGGCACACACGGAAAAATTCCGTGATGCACAAGGAAACCAGAAAGACAAAACAATTTGGGTAGAATGCGCCTACTGGACAGACAAAACAGCTATTGCACAGTATTTACGCAAAGGCACACAGGTGCACGTAGATGGAACACCTGAAGTTAGAACGTACCAAAAAAATGACGGTACTACAGCTGCGTCATTGAACCTGCGCGTGTCAAGCGTACAGTTATTGGGCAGCCGTAATGAAAACGCTCTTCCGTCACAGCAAGGTGGTTACAACCAACCAGCTGCCGCCACGGTTAGCAATGCTGCACCGGCACACAGCCAGGTTTCTGAACCGGTTGACGATTTACCATTCTAAGAATTATTCAGTTAAATACCTGAGAAAGAAATACCCTTGCCCGCTTTGCGGAGCAAGGGTATTTCTTTTCAAGTGATGAATGTGAAAATATTCGCCCGGCTAAGCTACCCGGACAGGCATTTTCATATTATTCATTGATTGTGTTAACTTCAAACGTCATTAG
>JBDUAY010000145.1:0-12517 GCA_040004415.1 Bacteroidota bacterium
TCTTAAAACCAGCTCCCAACAAAAGATTCATTTACCGGTTGGTCTTTCAATTTTCTGCGCCTGCGGTTTACACTGGCACGTTGTATGAATGCCGATACGATCATCAGCGGCATAAAAAGGAAAATTAATGGTGGTATACCCAGGAATGATATCCATTTGCCACCAAACTGCCGTCTCATAGGCCTTCTTAAACGTTCAGCAATTAAATACATACCCGGTACCATGAACAAAGTCATGAAGAACGCAAATGCCAAACCGAATATGATTGTCCAGCTCAACGGTTTCCAGAAAGCCACATTGTCACCACCAAAAAAGATGTGCGGGTTCAAATCTGCAAATAACGTAACAAAGTTGATATTGAAACCAACCGCGATTGGTATAAACGCGAGGATAGCTGCTACTGCTGTAAGTAATACCGGTATAATACGGGTCTTACCTGCCTGGATAACGGCTTCTCTTGTTTTCATGCCACGTCCGCGCAGCTCATCGGTAAACTCAATTACCAGGATACCATTTTTTACCACGATACCTGCAAGACCAACAATACCAAGACCTGTCATTAAACCAGATACTTCCATTCCAGTTATCGAAAAGCCCAGCAATACGCCAATGATGCTAAACACAATCTCAGTTAAAATAATGACAGGCTTGCTCACAGAATTAAACTGTAGTACCAACACAAGTAATATCAGTAATAGTGCAATAACAAGGGCTTTTCCAAGGAAGGCAACTGTTTCAGCTTGCTGCTCTCCTTCACCAGTTTGTTTAATGGTAACACCGTCTGCTTTCTTTTTAAAATTGGCAATATCTTTTGCAATCTCCACATTAACGGCAGTGGCATTGTACCCCTGCGTGGTTAATACATTAGAGCGCAGTGTAATCACCCGTTTCTGATTCTTACGTTTAACACTACCCAGTGTGCTGGTGGGTTCTACGGTTACAAGTGAACCGATGGGTATGTTTTTGATAGCCCCGCCACTGGCAATATCACGAAACGAAATACGCATGTTCAGCAAATTGGTAAGGCTTTGCCGCTGCAGTTCATTGTTGCGCAACTGAATTTTATATTCGTCTTTACCTTCTTTTATTTTGGATACTTCTTTTCCAAATAATGCTGTACGCACCTGCTGGCCAATCTGGCTGCTGGATACACCTTCTATCAGTGCGCGCTCACGGTTAACAGTAAGTGTAATTTCAGGATTGGTTAAATCAACATCCATTTTAAGTTCTTCCACACCTGGTACCTGGATAGAATCAAGATAATTTTTCAGGCTGGTAGCTGTTGATATAAGCGCACCAAAATCTTCACTGGCTACTTCAATGTTTACCGGCGGATCAGTGGGCGGCCCGCCACTTTCCTGGTCTACGCTGATTTCTGCACCCGGTATGCCACTGGTAACAGCGCGTATTTTATCAAGGTAAGGTTTGGTTGAAACGCCGTTTCTTTTTTCGAACTCTACAAACGATACCTGCACACGCCCCAGTTCGCTGCGTGTACTGCGATCGCCCGCCGCAGGATCGCTTGCGCCAATCGCCACGTTGCTGATAACACTTTCTACCAACGGGTTCTTTTTGCCATTATCGGTTCCCAGAACTTTGTTTACACGATTTTCCAGTATGCGTGTAATAGAATCAGTATACGCTACATTGGTGCCGACAGGCAGTTTAAGATAAACATATACCTGGTTGGGATCCGCTTTCGGAAAAAATACCACGCCAACATGACCGGTTTTAATGGATATTACAAATATGATGAAAGAAATAATCAGCAGACCAAATGTACTTAGCAGCAAACCAACAGGCCTCCATCCCTTTAATGCCCACCTCAGCAGGCTTTCATAATGGCCCATTATCCAGGGTAATGCCCTGTTCTGGAAACCATGTATTGCTGCATCCAGTACATAACGGTTCAGCAATACCATCAGCATAAAAAAGATAAGCAGGTTGCCTAAAAAAGTTGCGTGTGCCAAATCAAGCAAAATTCCAATCGCGATAACAATCCAGAAAAAGGGTTTTTTAAAGATGGCATTCTTTGCTTCTTTTTCACCTTCTGCATGGTTCATAAAATCTACCGCAAACACCGGGTTCATAACAAAAGCGACAATCAGGGAGGCAGCCAGTGTAAATATGAGCATGGTAGGCAGGTAAATCATAAACTTACCAATGATACCCGGCCAGAACATCAACGGGAAAAATGGCGCAAGCATGGTGAGTGTACCTGCCAGAACCGGAACAAATACTTCGCCGGCAGCCATACGTGCTGCAATGGACGAACTCAATTTACCTTCACCCTGCGAAAAGATACGGTGTGTATTTTCAATTACCACAATGGCATCGTCTACGATAATACCCAATGCAAACAGCAATGCAAACAGCACCATGAAGTTTAAAGTAACATGGGTACCAATAATTAAATCTGCTGCCGGTAAAAACAGAAATGCCACAAACATACTGAGCGGTACAGAGAGCGCTACAAAGAATGCATTGGTTACCCCCATAAAAAACATCAGTACAATTAACACCAGCAAAAACCCGATTACAATTGAGTTAACGAGGTCTTTAAAAGATGCTTTTGTTTTGATGCTCTGGTCGCCGGTAACAACTGCCTTTAAATCCTTCGGAAATAAAACACCTCTTGATTCTTCTACTGCTTTCTGTACGGCATCACTGGTTTCAATGAGGTTTTCGCCACTGCGCTTTATGATATTCAGTGTAACCACATTCTTACCATCCAAACGCGCATAACTTTCACGTTCTTTGGTGGTGTCTTTTATAGTTGCGATGTCTTTAAGATAGATGGGGCCGCCACCGGTGTTGCGCACCAATATTTGGCTTATATCGGCGGCAGTTTTTAATTGTCCTTTCAGTTGCAGGGTACGTTTCATGTTGCCCACATCCAGCAAGCCGCCGGAGATATCCATGTTTTCACTGGCTACGGCATTGCTGATATCATTAAAAGTTACGCCGGCACTTTGCATCCTGAAATTGTCTACATTAATCTGGAACTCCCGTTCAGGGGCACCTACTACGTCAATGCGGTTGATTTGCGGTAAGTCTTCGAGCCTGTCTTTTAAATCGTCTGAGAATTTTTTCAGTTTCTGCAAATCATAATCACCGCTGAGGTTTACATACATAATAGGCTGATCGCTCAGGTTCACTTCCAGTGCAGTGGGTTCTACAGTAAGATCAGTTGGTAAATCCTGTTTGGACTTATCAATTGCATCTTTTACTTTCTGCAGGGCAACTTCTGTTTTTACATCGGTATCAAATTCAACAATGATAGCAGAATAATCCTGTTGTGAAGTACTGGTAAATTTATTGATCTTGGCGCCGGTAATTCCTTTTATCTGTTTTTCAATGGGCCTGGTAACCAGGTTTTCGATATCTTTTGGTGAGTTACCCACATAGGTTGTTGATACATAAATGGTGGGTATAACAATATCAGGAAACTGTTCTTTCGGCAATGTAACAAACTGGTAAATACCAATAAGGCTTACAATAAGCATTATAAGGTAGACAGAAGTTTTGCTGCCGATAGCCCAGTTGGTTACAGCAAATCCTTTTATTTTTTCTTGAATATTTTCTATTACGCTCATACAGTTATTTTAAATCGTGAAACGCGAATCGTGGGCCCTGAGGGATTACCTATAAATAGTAAGTCAGTGATCTCACGATTCACGACTGACAACGCACGTTATTAATTTGCATTAGTGGTTAACAGCTGTCCGTCGTACAAACTCTGGTAGCCGTCTGTTACTACTACATCACCGGTTTGCAAACCGCTTTTAATTTCCATTTTATCTCCATAGAACTGGCCAATTACGACTGCTTTTTTCCGCGCAACAGTTCTGCCATTTTCTTTTACAGCGGTCATCACAAATTTTCCTTTTTCATCACTCTGTACCGTATTCACGGGCACGGTGATGGTATTGTTGATGTTGTAATCCTGTATTCTAACCAGTGCAATCTGGTTGGGGCGAAGCGTTTTATCTGCCGGAATTTTTGCCTCTATAAAAAAGCTGCGGTTGATGGGATCGATGGATTTACCCGCTACAGTTACCACTGCATCAATTGTTTTATTAATGTCTGGTAAAGAAATTTTAACCTTACTGCCCACATTTACTTTTCCGAGATAGTTTTCCGGGATTTGCGCAGTAACTTTTAAATTGCTGTTGTTTACAATTGAAATTTGCGGCGTAGTTCCCTGAACGCCCGTAAATACTTCACCCACCCTGATATTTACAATTTCAGCCGTACCATCTACGTCGCTTACTATATTGGTAAAAGTTAATTGCTCATTGGTGATCTTTAACTGTTCCTGGGCACTCTTTAAAGCGTTTTGCGCATTCAACACTTCATTGTTTGCATTGATAAGCTGTATTTCCGTACCAATTTTTTGATCCCATAAATTCTTCTGGCGCTGGTAGATATCCTGTGCATGAGACAGTGCAATTTTATTGCTTTCTATACCCTGTTGGGCTGCAATCAGGCTTTGGCGCTGAATGGCATCATCCAATTTTAACAACAACTGTCCTTTTCTCACATTGTCGCCCCGTTTTACATACACGGCTTTTACTACACCACCCGTTCCATTACGGGGAGCGATATACGAGATGTTCTGAGATTCTATTTTACCCTGCAGGTCTATATAGTGCGTAAAGTTTTCAGGCGCAATAGTAGTTAGCGTAACCAGTTTCTCTTTTTCGGCTTTAGCGGCAGAAGTGTCGGTTTTAGCAATATCATCTTCCAGCTTTTTTTGCTGATCTTTTAATTTTTGTAACTCGGCTTTTTTATCCGTCAGTGAAGCGTTACTGTCTTTTGAGCTACTGCCGCATGCTGCCAGAATGAGCACCGACACCGCTACCAGTGAAATTTTCAGGATCCGTTGCATATAGTTGTGTTTTGAAGTCAATGATGTGATTTGAAAAATTTTGATAATTACAATTTGCCGGTTGCTTTAATGAAATCAATTTTGGCAACGATAGCAGTGTAAAGCGAATTGATATAATTTGTTTGCGCGGCTTTCAGATCTGTTTGTGCCTGGTTAATTTCTGTCTGACTGCCGGTGCCTATTTCAAATTTCTTTTTTGTTTGTTGAAAAACGCTTGCTGCCAGCGCCATGTTTTTCTTTTGATAATCAAGATTCGATATAGCTGAATTGAAATTGTTTTTCGAGGAATCGATATCATTGTCAATGGCAATCTTCAACGCTTCCCGCATATTAACGGATTGCTGTACCACCAATTTTGCCCGGGCTATCCTGGCATTTGCAGTAAAGCCCGTAAAAATGGGTATATTAAGGTTTAATGTAAATGCAGAGATGCCAAACCAATCGCCATGGTTCGTGAAATTGAATTTATCACGCTGGGCATTTTTATTGTAGTAGCCGATTAAATTTAGTGTAGGTAATTTAGCGGCCCGGTAACGTTTCAAATCATATTCATTCAACCTGACATTCAGTTCTGAAGCCTGGAATTCTAAGCGCTGCTTATAATCAAATGCCGACATGTCCGGAATTCCTTGTTTTACCTGTTCATCGTTCAGCGTATCTGTTAACGTCAGTCCCTCCCTGATGGGCATTCCCATCAGCATCTTAAGACCGAGGTAGCCGTTGGAGACCATGTTTAAGGCATTGGTTCTTTCTGTTTGCAGGTTAGCAATCTGAACAGTTATTTTGTCAATATCCAATTTTTCCGCAAAACCGTTATCGAACATTACTTTCGTATTGTGTTGCAATGTGTTTTGCAAAGCAATGTTGGAATCTATCAACTCAATTTGTGTTCTGCTAACCAGCAACTGGTAGTAAACTTTATAGATATTGGCCCGGATGTTAACCTCTGTTATTGCTGCATTTTTCTCCTGGTAATCAATCAATGCGCCTCTTGCTTTCAACCCGGCAAAAACGGTTCCGTCGAAAAGGATCTGGTTGAGTGAAACACCGCCCGTGCTATTCCATTTTACACCAAAAGGTAATTCTTCAAAAGTGCCGGGCGTACCACCAAAAAATTCTGCGGGAATAAGGCTAATAGGCAATTTTGCATTATAGACAAGTGAGCCCGTAGCTTTAATTTGCGGCAATGCGCTGCCGGTTACTTCGCGGTTGGTTTGTTCCTGTATCTGAATATCCAGTAACGCGTTTTTTACCTGTACATTATTTTTCTTGGCGTAATCAAGCGCCTGCTGAATACTGAACGCATGATTGTCCTGCGCCACTGCAGGAAGGGTAAGCACTGTTAAACCAATCCACGCTATTATCTTATTTAGTCTTTGCATTGCTTGCTGTTTTTTTGTTTCTGTCTTGTTTATATTTTAAAATCGTTTTATGCCCTTTCAGATTAACAAGACCATATAAATAATGAAGAATAATCTCTTCTTCAATTTCTGCCAGGTTGTGTTTCACTTTAGCCTGGAACTCAGGGTTGAAGGGCAGCATTACAATTTCAACACGAAATCTTGAAATGATGTCTATGTTAATATCATCCCGGTACAAATCTTCTTTAATGCCGCGAATAAGGTTGTTGCGGATGACATTGTACAAGTAATCGTTTTTGTGTTTGTGAAATTTGGTAAAGGCACGGGGATGATATTTTTCCATATCATATAAAACCGAAGGATTCATGTTGCGGAACATTTCCAGCACCATGTCCATCGCCAGGAAAAGTTCGTGAATGGCATTTTCAGACTCATTTATATCTATCTGGCAACAGTTTTCGTTGTGTTCTATCTCTTTCGCTATCACCGCATCTACCAACTCGTCTTTATCTGCATAATAATGATAGATAGTCTTTTTACTCATGCCCAGGCTATTGGCAATATCATCCATACTTACACTGCGTATACCATATTTAATGAATAAATCAGCCGCCTGCAACTTAATGCGCTCTTTATTATCTATATCTGTCATAATCGGGCACAAAACTATGGAAACTTTTTTTGTTACCAAAGTTTCCAGTCCATTATTTTTTGCCATTCATCCAAAAACGACTAACAAATGTTCATGGTTGTGGTAATGATTTGGGAAAAAATTACCGTGCTGGAATCAAGCACTTTCTTTCAGGGTTGAAGTATGAAAGCTGGTACCTTCCACCCTAAACCCTGCACCTTTTGTGCGGGCAATTAATGCAGCTGTAAGTGGTTTTTTTTTGTGAACTTTGCAGTTCATACTTACTTTAACTAAACAACATGAGTTTATCACGCCGTAATGATTGGCGCTGGCGTAAAATACTGCAATACTTCATTCAGGGCCTGCTTGTAACGGCTCCTATCGCCATTACCATTTATCTTATTTACTGGTTTGTTTCTTCAGTAGACAGCTGGCTACCCATCTTTACGGTAAAAGATGTAGATGGGCGCATCATTAACCGTAATTACGGACTTGGCTTTGTCATTATTATTGCTGCGCTGATTGTCATTGGTTTTTTAAGTTCTAATTTTTTAACCAGCCGTATCTTTAGTTTGTTCGATAGCTGGCTGGAACGCACCCCCGGTGTAAAATTTATTTATTCGTCCATTAAAGATTTCTTCGAGGCTTTTGCCGGCAATAAACGCAAATTTAAAAAAGCAGTCATGGTAAGTATTTTTCAGCCAGATGTTTTTCAATTGGGGTTTATTACGGATGAGGATGCCAGTGAGTTTGGTCTTGTTAATTATGTGTCTGTGTACGTGCCTAATTCTTATGCGGTTACTGGTCAGCTTTATATGGTGCCTAAACACAAAGTAAAAGTGCTGGAAGATGTAAGTGCATCAGGTGTGTTGAAGTATGCTATCAGTGGTGGCGTTGCAGAACTGGAAGAGGATAGGCATCATGAAGAACATAAAACGGTATAAAATTATTTTAAATTTTGAGTTATGAATTTTGAATTTGTTCCGGAAAAAGTATTTAAAATATAGTAGTCAAAATAACAATTACAACCTTATCCAAATTAACATGCCTAAAAAGCTCCTGCTGGCTTTGGCGCTACTGCTATGCTATCATATTTCTTTTTGCTGGGGATTTTACGCGCACAAGCAAATAAATTACTACGCTGTTTTTTTATTGCCGCCAGAGATGCTCGTGTTGTACAAGCCTAATATTAATTTTATTGCTGAACATGCAACTGACCCTGATAAAAGAAGATATGCTGTTGCAGCCGAAGGAGCGCGTCATTATATTGATATTGATTTGTATGGAAAGGACGCCGTTAAAATATTACCTGAAAGATGGGATAGTGCCGTCGCCAAATTTTCTGCTGATTCATTAAACGCACACGGCATTGTGCCGTGGTGGATACAAATAATGCAGCGCCGCCTTACTGCTGCATTTAAAGAAAAAAATCAATCTAAGATTTTGAAACTCTCTGCAGAAATTGGCCATTATATAGCTGATGCACACGTGCCATTACACGCCAGCAGCAACCACAACGGGCAATTTACCAACCAGGTTGGCATTCATGGTTTTTGGGAAAGCCGCCTGCCAGAGTTACTGGCAGAAAAAGAATGGGATTTTTTTATTGGGAAAGCAGAATACCTGCAAAACCCGGCAGATTTTATCTGGAAACGTGTTTTTGAAAGTGCCGCCGCAGCAGATACTGTTTTAAAGTTTGAAAAACAATTATCAAAGCAATTTGGAAGTGATCGGCGTTTCGCTTTTGAGGAACGAAATGGCGTATTGGTGCGGCAGTATGCTTCTTCTTATACACGCGCTTACAATGATGTGCTGCAAGGGATGGTAGAACGAAGAATGCGCCAATCCATTTATGCAGTGGCTTGTTTCTGGTACACTGCCTGGGTAAATGCCGGTCAGCCTGATTTGAAAAATCTTACTGCCCAAACATTTTCAGAAGAAGACAGGAAAGAGTTTGAAAACCTTGATTTGCAATGGAAAAAAGGGATTTCGGAACCACGGAAGCGGGGAGACAGGGAGTAACACAGGGGTTTGTTTTGGTTGATTCTGTAACCAGGCCAAAATAGGAATAAACAATTCTTTTGTTCCAAACCCCGTTAAACCGCTGTGTTCAACATGTCTCTGTGGTTCAATTCCGTACATTTGCAACTCAATTTTTCAAATCATCAATCTTTAATAAACGTGGTACACAATTTCAATTCTGGTCCGAGTGTTTTACCCAAAGAAGTATTTGAACAGGCCAGCCAGGCCATCCTCAACTTTAATAATACTGGTTTATCTATTTTGGAAATCGGTCACCGTACATTCTGGTTCCAGGAAGTAATGGATGAAGCGATATCGCTTGCCAAAGAATTAATGACACTTGACAGTGAGCATGAGGTGTTGTTTCTGCATGGCGGAGCATCAACGCAATTTTTCCAGGTGCCGATGAATTTATTGAATGATACAGCAACGGCTGCGTATTTAGACTGTGGAACCTGGGGAACCAAAGCCATTAAAGAAGCAAAATTGTTTGGTAACGTAAATATGGTAGCTTCTTCAAAAGACAAAGATTATACCTGCATCCCCAAGGGCTATACCATTCCGGAAGACGCGGTTTATTTTCATTACACTACTAATAATACCATTGAAGGAACAGAGATGCATGAAATACCATCTACCACCGTTCCATTGGTAGCTGATATGAGCAGTGATATTTTAAGCAGGCATTTGGATTACAATCGTTTTGCATTAATATATGCCGGTGCACAAAAGAATGTTGGTGCGGCGGGTGTAAATATGGTCATTGTTAAAAAAGATATTTTAGGCAAGGTGACCCGCAAGCTGCCTTCCATGATGGATTACCGCACGCATATAGAAAATGGATCTATGCTGAATACCCCGCCGGTATTTGCCGTATATGTGTGCATGCTTACATTGCGGTGGTTAAAAAAGCGTGGTGGCGTACCCGTTATAGAAAAAGAGAACGATGCAAAATCATCTTTATTGTATAACACATTGGATACATTGCCCGTGTTTACGCCAAAGGTGGCCAGGGAAGACAGAAGTTTAACAAATGTTGTGTGGATTATGAAGGATGAAGAACTTGAAAAACAATTCCTGGCGGAGTGCAAAGCAAATGGAATGATAGGCGTAAAAGGTCATCGTTCTGTTGGCGGTTTCCGGGCTTCTTTATACAATGCATTGGCGATTGATAGCGTAAAAGCGCTGACTGATTTAATGACAGATTTTGCGCGGAGAAAAGGGTAAATCAGCAATAGCTGAGCATTGACAATATAAAACTTATATAAATTATTTCATGGCAACAATAGTTCCGTTTACAGCATTAAGGCCAAAGCCAGAATTAGCCGCAAAACTGGCCTCAAGACCCTATGATGTATTGAATTCTGCAGAGGCAAAAGAAGAAGTGAAAGGCAATGCATTTTCTTTTTTACACATTACCAAAGCCGAAGTGGACCTGCCTGATAACATCGATACACATTCAAAAGAGGTGTATGAAAAAGCTAAAGAAAACCTGGATGCATTTATAAGAAAAGAAATATTATTCAGGGAACTGAAACCATGTTATTATATCTACCAGTTAATTATGAATGGCCGTAGTCAGACTGGTTTGGTTTGCGGCAGTACCGTAGATGACTATGAAAATGACATCATAAAAAAACATGAATTTACCCGGCCAGAGAAAGAAAAGGATCGTATTAATCATATCACCATCAGCGGTGCACAAACCGGAAATGTTTTTTTAGCATATAGAAATATTGAAGCGGTAGATGCGCTGGTAGACAAATGGAAAGCTTCGCACGAACCAGTGTACGATTTTGTGGCTGACGATAATATTACACATACTATTTGGATTGTACATGATAATACAGCAATTGACAGCATTACGCAGTTATTCGCAGCGCAAGTGCCTTTCACGTATATAGCAGATGGTCATCACCGCGCCGCTTCTGCTGCTAAAGTGCGTAACGGCCTGGGTACTGCTGCAACAGAGGGCGCAAATTATTTTCTGACCACCTTATTCCCTTCAAATCAATTGTACATTATGGATTATAACCGCTTAGTAAAAGATCTGAACGGTTTAACGAGTGAAGAATTTGTACAGCAGTTGCAACACGATTTTGGTTGCGAAGTAATGGGCAAAGCAGTCTACCAGCCAGCAACACTGCATAGTTTTGGTATGTACCTGGAAGGTAATTGGTATAAACTAACTGCTAAAGAAAATAGCTATACAAATGATCCTATTGGTGTACTGGATGTAACGATTCTATCAGAAAAAATTCTGGACAAATTACTTGGCATTAAAGATCAGCGAACAGATAAACGCATTGATTTTGTTGGCGGCATCCGGGGATTACCCGAGCTCGAAAAAAGGGTCAATAGCGGTGAAATGAAAGTGGCTTTTAGCCTGTACCCGGTGAGCATCCCGCAGTTATTTGATATCGCAGATAGTGGCAATGTAATGCCGCCCAAGAGTACCTGGTTTGAACCGAAACTACGTGATGGCCTGCTGACCCATTTAATTTACGAATAATGCAGTTGGTATTTTAACATACAGTTACCCATCCTGTTTTATCAACACTTTATCTTTGACACCATGAAAAAAGTTGCCATTTTATCTTGTTTTTTTATTGCAGTCGCGCTCGAATCATACGCGCAGGATGCAAAAGCATTGCAGGAAACCGCACACAATTTTATCAAAGACGGAGATTTTAGTAATGCTGTGCTGGTATTAAATAAAGCGCATGACCAGGATCCAAATAATTTAAGTATCAGCAAAGATTTGGCGCTTACCTATTTTCAGAAATCAGATTACCCTAAAATGCAGGTGGTAATGAAACCATTGCTGGAAAGGCCTGATGCAGATGTGGAAGTATACCAGTTAGGTGGCATGCTGAATAAAGTAACCGGCGATACCAAAGAATGCGAACGTATTTATAAAAAAGGATTGAAAGTATTTCCTGATAGTGGGCCCTTACTGAATGATTACGGAGAATTGTTGTGGGCCAGGCAAGACTATAGCGCCATTAAACTTTGGGAACATGGAATACAGATTGATCCTTCTTACACCGGCAATTATTATAACGCAGCAAAGTATTATTATTTTACGAAAGACAAAGCCTGGAGCCTGATCTATGGGGAGCTGTTTGTAAATATGGAGAGCTATAGCCGGCGCACGGTTGAAATAAAAAATGTTTTGGTGGAAGGATATAAAAAGTTATTTACAGATGCGGATATGATGAAGAACCAGGATACCAAAAATGAATTTGCGGTTGCTTTTCTAAACAATATGAATAAGCAGGCCGTTGTAGCAAA
This sequence comes from Bacteroidota bacterium, assembly GCA_040004415.1. Lineage (GTDB taxonomy): Bacteria > Bacteroidota > Bacteroidia > Chitinophagales > Chitinophagaceae > JACMLD01. Next base: position 12,200 of record JBDUAY010000145.1, read on the forward strand.
GAATGGTATTACACCAGAAACATTAACCATGATACGCACGCGTTTCCTGTTAGACTGGTTTGAAAAGGATGCTGCTAAATTTCCTTTTAAATTATTTGATTACGAACGTCAATTAATCAAAGAAGGAAATTTCAACGCATACAATCAATGGTTGTTTGGCAGTGTGCAAAACCTGGCCGCTTTTGAAAATTGGACAAACACGCACAACGCCGAATACAAACAGTTTACCAATATGCAGACCAATCGTTTATTTAAACTGGGAACAAATCAGTATTACCAGACTGCTTCCAAATAAATTCAATTCCATTGCCGGTGACG
>JBDUAY010000533.1:0-3682 GCA_040004415.1 Bacteroidota bacterium
TGTGCATACATTTTAAATTTGATGCTGTGTTTGGCAACACGAATGGGGATTTCTTTTTGTAAATAATCGGGATTGGCTTTGGCTGTTTCATCTGCTGTTAAATAATGTTCTCCTTCTTCAGTGATAAACTGGTAGCGGATAAAATGAGACTGCCCTTTTTCGTTCGTAAATTTAAACGCATTTACGCCAAAGTAAGAGATGGTGCCGTAGCTTACCGGTGCCGGCTTTTGTGTGGTAAGAAATGTTTTAGCAACTGGATGGCTGCCTAAAAAATTATCTAACGCTGTGGGCTTTGCAGCATCAGGACCGCTTGCACCAATGGCCATTAACAATTCTCTGAATTCATCTGATGTGGCAGTTGGAAATCCATCAAAACTATGACCTACTATATCCGTACTGGAACCGTCCGCCAGTTTAAATTTAATAGCAAAGCCTCTTGGATTTGCAAGACCATTTGCATCGGAAATATCCGGTATGCCTGTAAAGTCTGAAAACCTTACTACAACCGGCAGCACAGCTTTTTTAAAATGAACGGCAGTTGTGATACTTGCAGCTTCAACAGCAGGCGTAAACGTTCCTTCTAAAATAATTCCTTTTGCATGGACCGCTCTTGCCGGATGTTTGCCAAAAGCGGAATGTAATGCATCTACCAATTGACCCGGAGAAGATTTTTGTGTGCTGGCCTGGGCCATAATCTCATTTTTTGAAGTTACCATAATAATAAATGTTAATGATACAATAATTGAGCTTCTGCATATTGTTGATGTTAGCATAAAAGTTACTTTAAATGATGACTAATTTAGATATGGTAAAAGTACCGTTTGTATAAGGGGAACAAATAGCTGAATACTTGATTCGGTTTGCCGAATAACGGATTAGTATCCCGCTCCATTTGCACATACCGTCATTAACCAGCCGCACTTATTACCGCCTGCTAAAAGAACAGGTATTAGCAAATGCATATCAACGGATAATTAATTTTAGTGAATTGCATTTGATCAACGTCAGTCTTGAAAAGTAGTATTTGACAATAAGTAAAAAATACATTACTATCCAGCATATATCTATTTCATTAGCTATACTATGCCATTAATTTTATAAATAAATTTCTGCTTATAAATGCGTCTGCCGCCTGAAAATATATTCGCGCCTGATGCCGGAGCAGGTAAAATATTTACATACGTATGAATATGAAGAATTACGAATCACTCATTGCCGCATTGGCCGATCTAAAAAGCAGAGGTTATGACGCTGAATTTGAAGCGCATCCGTTTTGCCTTTATTGCGGAAATATAGATATCAGGTTGAACCCTGAACAATTTAGTATTGACGAAGCCTACAGGTTTGAAGGAAAGTTGGGTTCGGATGTTAATACAATCCTCTATGCAATTTCTTCTACTACCGGCGTTAAAGGAACGCTTGTGGACTCCAATCTGACAAAGGAGGAACATATAAACGTGGAGATCAGAAACAAATTACAGCTATACCAGGCTTGAAATTAAATACGGCTGGACAACAACTTTTTATGAAGGCCATTTCTTCAGGTATAGCACTTCGATTTTCATAGGAACTACGATTGGTTTAACAAATAAAATATGAATATATGAACCTATCGTTTTCATCTGTCTATAACGATGATCCTGAAAAGGATTCCCCGGAAAATCAAGCTTATAAAAGTATATTGCCATTTCAGCACAAAAAAAACACCAGTGAAGGAGGAGAATTTCCTGATGATCTTATAAGGGAGGAGGTTGAACACGCTCTGAATTCTTCAGAGAATGATTCATCATTCATCAGTTTCAAATTGAACAGCAGGGTTAAATATTTTGAAATGCCTGCCTGTAATCAATTATTGCCGGGCAACAATTTTTATTTCTATTAACTGACCAGGCAGCGCAAGGCCACTAACTGCTACAATAGTTGTAGCCACTCCATCCGGGTGAGGATAAAATTGCTGCCTTACCTTTTTAGTAGCTTCAAATGCAGCAGGCATATCCAGTACATACAAAACTTCTTCCACCACATCATCCATTACAAAATTAAAAGCAGCTAATAAATTTTTGATGTTGGTATAACTTAGCCGGACCTGGGCTTCCATGCCTTCAGCTAACTTACCTTCACCATCATGGCCCAGTTGACCCGCCAGCCATACGGTGTTACCGCTTTTTATCCCTTGTGCATACTGGTAGTCTTTTTCCCAGGGCATATTGAGTCTTTGTATTTCCTTACTGTTCATAGAAAATATTTAATGATTATAAACGAATATTATTTATTTGCAGCTTTGGTTTGCGTTTCAGTCACAGACAAACCGTTAGCTTGTTGTGCGTTCGCCTTTGCTAAGTATGTTTAATAACCCATTCCTGAATGTCAGCCATCACTTTTTCTTTGTCTACATCATTTAATAGATCATGATAATATCCTTCATATAGTTTAAGTGTTTTGTCGGAAGCTCCTGCATTGTCATAAAAAAATTGGCTTCCGCTATATTTAGCAGCGTTGTCTTTTGTGCCGTGTAGTATTAAAACAGGTAAGGTAATGAGTGGAATCTCTTTTTTTAGCCGCTCGTCAGCGCGTACGAGTTGTTCCATCGTTTTTGTTGGTTGTGCCTCGTTTGCAATTAGCGCATCATTATTCATAAATTCTACTTCTGCAGGATCACGGGAGAAGTCTTCATTTTTAAGCTTTACTGCATGAAAGTGTGGTGCCAGGTGACTTAAGCCTTTTAAGATTGCCAACGCAAAATCAGGCGCGGGCACCTGGTAAGCAAAGCTTTCGCAAATTAGTCCGTTAATTTTTCCCTGGTGCTCAAGTGTGTATATGCAGGACAATACGCCTCCGGCACTATGGCCTAATACAAAAACAGGCAGGCCACTATTTGCGGTTTTAGCAATATCAACCAATGTGTCAATGTCGTTGATACAGTCTTCAATATTTTGAATATAAAAACGTTCTCCCTCCGATTGCCCCCGCCCCTGCAGATCAAGCGCATAAACAGCATAGTATTGCTGAGTAAATTGTTCGGCAACCCATTGGTAATAACCGCTATGAGAATTAAAACCATGCACAATTATAATGACTCCCCTGGTTTTTGTATCGGGCAACCAGGTACGTGTGAAAATTTTCAGGCCTGCCTTGTTTTTGAATGTGGAAGTTTGTTGTTGCATGTTGTTTTTATTTTTTTACTGTTTATGAGATTGATAGTATGTTTTCATATTAAGAATATTGTTTAGCAAGGTGATACAAAACTATTATGTTTCATTATGCAGTTGCCATTTTAGTGAATTTTAAAATAAGCCTGGTAAAAAGTGCAGCGATTACGCCCTTTTATTTTATTATGTTTTATTTATTTAAAAAAATAAATGCGTATAAAGGCTATTATATCCAATAGTTTCATTCTCCTGCCTTCACTAAATCAACTACTTTCTTTCGCTCTTTTTTGTGAATCAAAAGTAAAACGGTACAGATGGATCAACAATTGGTAAACTATCGCTTCAGTTGTATGTTTTATCGAAAATCAGCAGAATTCGATTTAACGAGTTTGAAAAAATGGACTTTGTGAGCATTAATTAAAAGAAGCAATTGTTCAGTTAGAAAGCCCTGGAGCCGTACAGCGGCTTTGCACAATCTGCCCTTTAGTAGATTGGATAAATTCCAGGTAGTTTTTATCAATTTTTATCCATTT
>JBDUAY010000146.1:0-12351 GCA_040004415.1 Bacteroidota bacterium
TTGAAAAAGCAAAGCAGTTTAATTTCGATTTGACCGGTGCCGTAATGGCCAGTGATGCATTTTTTCCTTTTAACGACTGTGTTCAACTTGGGCACGAAGCAGGCGTTACTGCATTTATTCAACCGGGCGGATCTATACGCGATAAAGATTCTATTGAATATTGCAAACAACATAACCTGGCTATGGTAATAACAGGACTAAGGCATTTCAGGCACTAAGAATACATCGCTGATTTTGGGATTGTGTAATTTGAATTTCTTTTCCGCCCCAATGCGCATTTCCAATCATCAATTACTAATTTTTGGAAATAATCGTGTTAGCGATAAAAATAGTATGTATGCATAAATGAAATCTCAAAATCAGCCATCAGCCATTTTTCTTTATGTCAGATTTTACATCTACCATTTTATCATCTCCGTATAACCCGGTAAATATCCGTAAAAGAAGTACCAAAACAAAAGCATACATAGCCCTGGCAATGGTTTGCTTTTTTTGGGGTACAACCTGGCTGGCCAGCAAAGAAGGCGTTAAACATATGCCCGCTTTTCAACTGGCCGGTATACGCCAGTTTATTGGTGGACTGATTTATGTAATTTATTTTATTGCGCGCGGTAAGGCAAGCTGGCCGGGATGGAAAGAATGGAAAACAATCCTGGTGCTTGCGCTGTTCAATTTTATTTTAACCAACGGGTTAGCCACCTGGGGACTGAAATATATTACGGGCGGATTGGCTGCGATCATCAATGCCATTGTTCCGTTGTGGTTGGTGGTGAATACATTTTTCACCAAAGGCCCTGCTCTTCCACCCAGGGCCGTTATTGGTTTTGCGTTTGGTTTTGCCGGCATTTGTTTTATTTTTTTCGAGCATCTGCGCGACTTTTTAGATCCCGGTTTTACATTCGGTATTACTATTTCAGTGGCCGCCACCTGTACCTGGGCAATGGGTACTGTGTACACAAAAAAACATGCTAAGAAATTCAATCCGTATTTTGGCGTTGGTTTGCAAATGGTCATTTCCGGTATCGTTCTATATGCGGTTTCGCAGTTTACTGGTTTTGCGGTGCCCGTTAAACATATTCCCTGGCAAGCCTGGATGGCCATTGGTTACCTGGTAATCTTCGGATCCGTGGTTGCATTTCTCGCTTACCTGTACGCGTTACAAAATCTGCGTGCGGAACAAACCTCCCTGTATGCTTATATCAATCCAATTGTTGCCGTATTACTGGGCTCGCTTTTATTCAATGAAAGGCTAACATGGTTCATTGCAGCTGGTGGGTTGATAACGTTGTATGGCGTGTATCTCATTAACAATGCCTTTAGAAAAATGAAATAACCAACCGGCATAAGATTCCTTTCATTTTCCCCGGCCGCAACTGTACTTTTATAGTATGGTTGTACGTTATTGCGCAGCAGTTAATTTTGTATGGTGAAGTATTATATCAAAGAAAACTCTTTACTGGCGCGTATTGCGGCCCACAAGCTAAGGCAGGATAAAATGGCCATGGTGCTGGGCAAAACTATTTTGCTGCACGATACCAGCACACAGGAATTTATCAATAACCGCAAATGGATACGGCATGAACTGGCGCATATACAGCAATTCAAACAGCATGGTTATTGTATGTTCCTGCTGAAATATTTGGTAGAAAGTATCAGGAATGGTTATTACAACAACAAATATGAAAAGGAAGCCAGGGCTGCTGAAGAAGATGAAAGCCTTGATAAATACATTCCACCGTTTAAAGTATCGTAGTTGCACTTATTGTGACGGTGTTATTTCTTTCAGCGCGGATGCAGGCCACGGCAATTGATGCTGGCAATTTACCGTTCATCATTTCAACACCCATTCTACTTCGCCAAAATTAAAATGCTCTTCCAGTGCGGTAAGTACAATTAGCTCTCCCAATATATTTACCTGTTTAACTACGCCTTCAAATACGCGGCTATCTTTTTTAAATTTTACAGTTTGATCCTTTTTATACAAGCGGTTATTGTATTCAGAAAGCAAATCAGTACCAGCCAATAATTGTTCGTAGCGGTTTTGTATATATCCGCATAATTCCTTTCCAAGTTCAATTACATCCCGGTCTTTTCCTGTAATTTGTTTTAATGAAACAGGGTTGCGAATATTTTCTGGAAAAACAGTTTGATTGATATTGATGCCTATTCCAATAATGGCCCATTGCCAGCACGTGAGACCTGAACCGTCCGTCGCTACTTCCTTCGGCGAACCATCAATTTTCGGGTCTTGGGATTTTCCACGCACGTTTGACATGTCACGTATCACGTCCTCGTTCACGCCTGATGACTGACGACGCACAATAATGTTTTCAATCAATATCCCCCCTGCCTTTCTGTCATTCCAATAAATATCGTTTGGCCATTTTATAAACGTTTCGTCGCCTGCATAATGAGCGAAAAAATCGCGCGCAGCAAGGGCTACAGCCACACTCAGTTGAAATTGTTGTTGCAATTGCAGGCTTCCGGGCCGCATTACCAGCGTAATAATAATGTTCGTTCCGCGTTCAGTAATCCAGGCTTTGCCGCGCTGTCCTTTCCCCTGTACCTGGGCCATCGCGAAAAACCCATCGCCATGCTTTGCCAATCCGGTACGTACCCGGCCCATGGCATAGTTGTTGGTACTGTCAACTGATTCTAAAATGGTTAGGTGTCCGCCTGTAGAAATCATGGCATGCTGAATGGGTAAACATTTGTACTTTTGGAAGCAGCGAAAATAAGATTTTGGGCAAGATGTACTAACAAATAATTAAAATGGCTGTTTTGTCATTACAAAAAATAAGCAATCCGCAAAAAAAGTTTACGGATATCCGTTTTTAAACTGCCTCATCAAACTATTATATTTTATCATCTAAACGTTTTGACTATTTGGAACAACTGAGCATGTTAGCCAACCGGAAACCGGGCACCGTAATAAGACTAACGAGGAATTCGAAAATTTTTAAAACCATCATCCACGCCATTCAGCAAAAAAAGGGGGAAAACATTGTTTCGCTGGACCTGCGAAAGATACCTGAAGCAGTCACGGATTTTTTTGTGATCTGTCATGCCTCAAGTACAACGCAGGTCAAAGCCATTGCAGATAATGTAACGGCGCTGCTAAAAGAAGAATGTGATGAAAGCCCGTTCAAGCATGAGGGCCAGCATGCAGCGCAATGGGTATTGGTTGATTATATAAATATCGTGGTGCACGTGATGCACGAAGATGCCAGGAAATTTTACAAATTAGAAGAAATGTGGAGCGATGCGCAGCTAACAGAACATAATTAACGTTGTTTAATAAAAGTTTATAACCCCAATTTCGAACAAACACGCTGTTAAAGCATTTATTTAGTAAGACACATTAAAATATGGCACAGGAAGACTTGAAACCGAACGAAAAAGGAAACCGAATACGTCCGCAGGGCAATGGCGATGAGCCCAAACGCAGCCCGAGGTTTAATATATACTGGATATGGGCAGCAATTGCAGTAATATTAATTGGCTTTAACTTATTCCAGGGAAAATTTACGCCTACTGCAGTTGAGACCAATCAGCAGGAATTTTACGACATGCTTACCAAAGGTGATGTTGCAAAATTGGATGTCATCAGCAATAAAAATATTGTCCGGGTTTTTATCCAGGACACCAGTGTTGGTAAAGAATATATCAAGAAAAGATTGGCATCAAAAACGGGTCCTGCAAGTGATGCTGCACCACAGTTTCAATTCAGCATTGGCAGCAAAGAAATTTTTGCAGATGATCTTCGTGGATTTTATTCAAAGAATCCTTCCATCCGCGAAATACCCGCTAAGTTTGATACAGAGGGAGATTGGGTTGCCCCGGCACTCAATATTTTGTTACCCATTATAGCTATTATTTTAATTTGGGTATTAATGATGCGCAAAATGGGCAGCGGTGGCGGCGGTGCCGGCGGTCCGGGCGGTATTTTTAATATTGGTAAATCAAAGGCTACTTTGTTTGATAAGGGAACAAGAGTAAACATTACATTCAATGATGTAGCCGGTCTTGATGAAGCGAAGGTGGAAGTGATGGAGATTGTTGACTTCTTAAAAAATCCAAAGAAGTATACCGCATTGGGTGGTAAAATACCGAAGGGCGCGCTATTGGTTGGCCCTCCCGGAACCGGTAAGACATTATTGGCAAAGGCCATGGCGGGTGAAGCACAGGTTCCATTCTTCTCAATGAGTGGTTCTGATTTTGTTGAATTATTTGTGGGTGTGGGCGCAAGCCGTGTGCGTGATCTTTTTAAACAGGCAAGAGAAAAATCACCCTGTATTATTTTCATTGATGAGATAGATGCGATTGGCCGTGCAAGAGGCAAGAATGCAGTGATGAGCAATGATGAAAGAGAAAGCACATTAAACCAGTTGCTGGTAGAAATGGATGGCTTTAGTGGAGAGAGCGGTATCATCGTACTGGCTGCCACTAACAGACCCGATGTACTCGATACAGCGTTATTGCGGCCTGGCCGTTTTGACCGCCAGATTGAAATTGACAAACCCGATTTAAAAGGCCGTGAGCATATTTTTAAAGTGCATCTGAAGCCGATAAAAATTTCACAGACCTTAGATATTTTTAAACTGGCTGAACAAACCCCAGGTTTCGCTGGTGCCGATATCGCCAATGTTTGTAATGAAGCTGCGCTGATTGCCGCAAGAAAAGGTAAAGACGCGGTGGATATGTCAGACTTCCAGGATGCCATTGATCGTGTTATTGGCGGTCTGGAAAAGAAAAATAAAATTATTTCTCCAGATGAGAAAAGAATTATCGCTTACCATGAAGCTGGCCATGCAGTTTGTGGCTGGTTCCTGGAACATGCTTATCCCTTATTAAAAGTAACTATTGTACCAAGAGGAACTGCTGCATTGGGTTATGCGCAGTACACACCCAAAGAACAGTATTTGTACAATACAGACCAGTTAATTGACCAGATTTGTATGAGCCTTGGCGGCCGCGCAAGTGAAGATATTTTCTTTAATAAGATTTCTACCGGCGCCCAGAATGATCTGCAGCAGATTACCCGCACCGCTTATGCTATGGTAACGGTTTATGGTATGAATGATAAAGTTGGTAATGTAAGTTTTTACGATCCGCAGCAGGAAAATGCTTTTACAAAACCATACTCAGAAGAAACATCCAAAATTATTGACCAGGAAGTAAGAAAGCTGATTGATCAGTCTTTTGAAAGAACCAAAAAATTACTCATCGAAAAGAAAGAAGAAGTAAGAAAATTGGCGGAAGCATTGCTTGAAAAGGAAGTGTTGTTTCAGAGTGACGTGGAGATTCTGATTGGTAAAAGACCTTTTGAAGAAAAGAAATTGCTCGACGTTGATCACATAGAACCGCATGCAAGCGATGGCACCATCAGCGAAGGTGTTCCGCCGTATGACAGCAGTGTTACCAATAAAGCACATAATTAGTAGCCGCTAATAAACAAAAATTATAAATATCCATGTATGGGTGTTTCTTCTTCCAAAGAAGCTATTCTTAAAAAAATAAGGGAGGCGTTGAGTGAATCAACGCCTTTTCCATTTCCGCTAAGTGAAGGAAGCAATTCTTTATACATACCGCAACAAAAAGAACTGGAAGTACAGTTTGCAGAAGAATTCAATAAGCTGCAAGGCAGGTTTTCATTTTGTTTGAACAGTGAAGAATTGTGTTTACAGCTCATTGCACTTTTTGCAGAAAAAAACTGGACAAAAATATTTTGTAATGAGTCCGCACTGAAACATGCAATGTCTTATGGAAGGTTCGAAAATCTATATAGTACATCACTGGTTGATTGCGATGCCAGCATTACCAGCTGCGAAGTCCTTGTGGCCAGAACCGGCAGTGTTGTATTGAGCGCAGCCAGCGAAAGTGGAAGAACGGTCAGCGTTTACGCTCCTGTACATATTTGCATTGCGTATAGCCGTCAGCTCGTGTATGATATTAAAGACGCGCTGCAACAAATAAAAGAAAAATACCAGCAAAATATGCCGTCATTAATCAGCTTTGCTACAGGTCCCAGCCGTACAGCCGATATCGAAAAAACACTGGTCACGGGTGTTCATGGGCCCAAAGAGGTGTATGTATTTTTGGTTGATGAAACCTGAAAGAATTGTTGATTTAGGGAAGTAGGATTTTGTGATTGATATACATCGGCGCGAAGCGTCTCCCTGTGGCCCTGCGGACCATCATCTGGGGAGATTGTTCCAACGGAAAATTATTGGGTGAAGTTTCAGAAAAAGATACGTCTTGCGCTTTTTTGTTTTTCCGTTGCCTGAGACGTGCACCGGCGCGGCTGAGGATTATAAGCACCAGCGCGTAGTTGTGTATTGAAGGTTATTCTTACGGCCGTGTGCGTGTCTCACGAATCACCGCCAGCAAAATTTGCAACCTTGAAACTTCAAAAAATCACCACATCACTAAATTCCAAAATCAGCAATTACCATTTATCTTTACGTTCATATGGAATCTGTTAATCATCAATTATTTGTTTACGGCTCCTTACGCAGTGGCTTTAATCACCCTGCCTATAACTACATCAGCAACCATTTTACGCTGGCTGGCAGTGCAAAAGTGAAGGGCAAATTATATGATTTGGGCGCCTATCCCGCAGCGCTTCCAACCGATGAAGAATATTTTATACAGGGCGAGTTATATAAGCTGAAAGAAGAAGAAGAATTCACCTGGGCAATTGCACAGATAGATGACTACGAGGGCGTAAATCCCGAACCGGGTGAAGAAGCTTTATACATACGGAAATTGACCAGCGTCTACATTAACGACCAGGTCACCGATGCCTGGATATATTGGTACAACCAGGATGTTTCCGGAAAACCACTGATTGCCTCCGGAGATGTGCTGGAGTATCTTCAGCAAAAGAAACCATAGCCTGATGGAATTGCAACCCGGCAAAAAAATATATTTTCTTTCAGACTTTCACCTGGGTGCGCCGGATTACAAAACCAGCCTGGAAAGAGAAAAGAAAATAGTGCGGTTTCTTGACAGCATTATGCATGACGCAGCAATTATTTTTATTGTGGGCGATTTATTTGATTTCTGGTACGAATACAGAACCGTTGTTCCCAAAGGGTATACAAGAATTTTAGGCAAGATGGCCTCCATTACAGATAGCGGAATACCGATGCATTTTTTTGTTGGCAATCACGATATGTGGATGAAAGATTATTTTCAAAAAGAATTAAACATCCCCGTTTATTTTGAGCCTAAAACGTTCGAATTCAATCATAAAAAATTTTATATCGGGCACGGAGATGGCCTGGGGCCCGGTGATCATGGTTATAAATTCATGAAGAAAATCTTCCGCAACCCGCTCTGTCAATGGTTGTTCGGTATATTGCCACCTGCTGTTGGCGTAGGCATTGCAAACTATATGAGCCGTAGCAGTCGCGCTGTAACCGGCGAAACAGATGCACATTTTTTGGGCGAAGCAAATGAATGGCTCATCACCTATTGCAAAGAAATATTGCAGCAACAAACATTTGATTATTTTATTTTCGGGCACCGGCACCTGCCCATTGATTTCAATTTACCAAACAATAGCCGGTATATAAATTTAGGCGATTGGATACGATACGATTCATACGCTGAATTCGATGGCGAAAATCTTGTGTTAAAATATTATAAGCCTTGAAAAAAATAACTTTCATACTATTTCTTGTTTTGTTTTACACAATTGCTTTTCCGCAATCAGACAGCTCTTTAAAACTGGTGAAAACCATCAAAGGCGCGTATGCAGATTTTACAATAGATAACCTTGGCAATATTTTTTTACTCGACAGTAGCAATCAGTTAAAAAAACTTTCTCCTGCCGGGGATTCAATCGCAATATTTAATGATGTACGCAAATATGGAACAGTTTATTCCATCGACGCCGGCAACCCGTTAAAAATCCTGGTGTATTACCGTGACTTTGGAACCATCGTTGTGCTGGATCGCCTGCTAAACATCAGGACCACCATAGATTTGCGGAAACAAAATATTTTCCAGGCAAAAGCAATTTGCCAATCGTACGACAATGCCATTTGGGTGTATGATGAAGGCGAAGCAAAATTGAAACGTATTGGTGACGATGGAAATATTATTGACCAGACAGGCGACTTTCGTCTACAACTGGACGAAGCGCCCTCACCCACTTTTATTGAAGACCACGATCGGCTTGTTTATTTGTACGATAGTGCCAGGGGACTACTTGTATTTGATTATTTTGGTACACTTAAAAATCGACTGGCTTTTACCGGCTGGCAGGATTTTCAACTTGCCGGCAATTATATCGTAGGCAGAAAAGGCATTTTGCTGGAACGTTATAAACTGGCCACTCTACTGCTAGAAGAAAGAACGCTGCCAGGCATTTTAAAAAATGTACAGAAAATACGAATTGCCATCGACAGGTTGTATTGCCTGCGTAACGGAAGCCTGTACATTTATTCGTTATAACTCCCCTAATTTTGATTTTTTAATGAGCAGTCGCCATGAATGATTTTTTGCATAGCGTTATATTGGATAATTCTGTTTTAAGTTATATCATTTGTTTTGGTACGATATTGATTGCATTGCTGCTAAAAAAATATTTGTCGCAATACATAGCCGGATTTCTTTTTAGCTTATTAAAACGCACTTCCTGGAACATCGAAAAAAAAACATTTACAGACCTGCTACTCGCGCCGCTACAGGGCTTTCTCATTATCCTCATCACATTTATTGCGCTCGACAAATTACATTTTCCACACGCCTTTATTTTTGATATCCACCGTATAACATCAAAAGACATAATAGACAGTATTGTTACCGGTTTGATTATTATTTCCTTTATATGGGTATTGCTGCGCACCATAGATTTTATTGCATTTATACTGGAGCAAAAAACGAATCTGAGCGCTGACCTTACCGAAAATCAGCTGATTGTTTTTTTTAAAGATTTTTTAAAAATAATTGTAGGCATCTTCGGTATTTTACTCATCATACATTTCTCGTTCAATAAAGATATTGGCGCTTTACTGGCAGGCTTTGGTCTCATAGGCGCCGCGCTGGCACTGGCTGCCAAAGAAAGTTTAGAAAACCTGATTGCCTCTTTTATTATCTTTTTTGATAAACCTTTTAATGTAGGCGACCTGGTAAAATTGCAGGGTTATACCGGTACTGTTGAAAGAATCGGGCTGCGGAGCACGCGCATACGCACTGATACAAAAACATATGTAACGGTACCCAACAAACAAATGGTAGACAGTATTATGGACAATCTTACGCTGCGGACCCAACGCCGCGCAGATCTAAGATTAGAAATAAGCCTCGGCACTTCTCCCGATCAGATACAGCAGTTACTGAATGAAATTAAGCGCATAACAGATCAGCCGCTCATTATAAATAAGGTGATCTACTTAAACGATATTGCTCCCAACGCATATATAGTTACGGTTGAATACTATACCGCAGCGATCCCTTTTGCTGATTTCGTTACCGTAAAACAACAAATTAATTTTGACGTCATTAAAAGTATGGATTCATTAAAAATTGAACTCGCCGGCCTTCATGCAGAAATCAAACTCAACGGTACATTTCCTTCCTGATTAAGTATTTTCCAAAGTTTCTTTTTGGGAACAAAAATCCAATTGCTGGAATCATGGCATTCCTGTGCACCGCTATTAAGCTGATTATGAGCATGCTTTTTTTTGGCATACTTATTAACCCCTAGGTTCCAAATCTGTACCATGAAACCCTATATTAAAATCCTTTTTGTGATGTTGCTGCTGGCACCCGTGTTGAGTTTTTCACAGTCTGTGATAAATGTATATGCACGGATAACTGCTGTTGCCGGTACTTCTTTAACTATAACGGGTGCAACCGGCCCCTTCGTAGCGGGAAATGCAATTGTAATGCAGATGCAGGACAGCACCATGGGAAACAATACAGGTAACAATACAGGTTTTGGAAATCTCGCCAGCATCCAGTCTGCTGGTGTTTCAGAAGTTGTAAATATAACTGCTTCATCTACTACTACTATTACAGTCAGTGCAGCGCTCACAAACACGTATCATTTTAACAATAACAGCCGCGTACAAATTATTTCTTATCCAACTTTAGGCGGTGGTGGTAATTATACATTAAGCAGCGCAATTACAGCGCCATCATGGAACGGTGTTACCGGTGGTGTAGTAGCTTTTAATGTAGGTGGTACATTAACGTTAAGCGGTAACATAAAAGTAGACGGAGAAGGTTTCAGGGGCGGCGCAGCAGGCACCAATGCACCTTCAGATTATGCATGTGACCCAAATACATATTACGATGGTGCCGGCGGCGTTTCAACAATCTATTACGGTTATAAAGGTGAAGGCATTCACAATACAAATGGCGTTTATACAGTTGCCCGCGGTAAAGTATTAAACGGCGGTGGTGGTGGTAATCTTAATAATACTGGTGGTGGTGGTGGTGGTAATCTTACTGCCGGTGGTGATGGGGGACTTGGATGGAGCTGTACAGCTGGTACAACGGGTGCAGGCATGGGCGGTATTGATTTAAGCACATACATTTCAGGCACACGCTTTTTCCCGGGTGGTGGTGGTGGCGGTGGTCAGCAAAACAATAGTGTAGGTACTGCTGGTGGTAATGGCGGTGGTATTATTTTGATTAAAGCAAATGCAATACAAACCAGTGCTGGTTGTAACAGTGGTGCAGGCAGTGTAGTTATTTCTGCAAAAGGTGGTTCAGCTGCCAATGCAGGCAATGATGGTGCTGGCGGGGGCGGTGCTGGTGGAAGTATTATTATGCAGGTTTCGTCATATACAGTAAGTGGTTCATGCCCGGTTAACATCAATACCAGCGGTGGTAATGGTGGAAATGTAAACGATGCCGGTGCACACGGTGGTGGTGCGGGTGGTGGTAAAGGTGTTACAATTATTTCAGGTGTTGTTGGAACACCCAGCAATGTAAACGTTACCGATACGGTTGGTACAGGAGGAGCAAATTCAAATGTTGCTGGCTCACCGGCTGCCGGAAGTGGCAACGCTACTGCCAGCAGCGGAATTGGTACTGTCATTTATACACCCTCTTCTGCTTTGCCGGTTACGTTAATTGCTTTTGAAGCTGCCGCAGTAAGAAACACCGCAGTATTACAATGGCAATCCGGTACCGAAAATGGTTTTTCTTATTACCAGGTTGAAAGATCAGTTAACAATGGTGCTGGTTATACCGCCACTGGAAAAGTAGCAGCAAAAGGCAGCAACATTGTTTACAGTTTTACAGATGATGCAGGCATATTGCATGCAAACGAAATTAAAATTTATTACCGCCTGAAAATGGTTGATAAAGATGGCAGCTTTGAATATTCAGATGTACGCGCTGTTTCTTTTAATCACCAGGCTAGTGCAACAACCATTAAATCATTTCCTAACCCGGCAACGGCAACTGTTTATATTACCAGTGCGGGTATAAGTAATAGTGCTGCAACGCAGGCAACCATTCATGATATGCAGGGGCGCATGGTAAAATCATTCAGTAATGTAACGTTAAGTGGTGTTAATACCATTGCACTTTCACTTGATGGTATTTCAAAAGGACAGTACATTATAACTATTAATGGAGCTAACGGCCAGGAACATACGGTAATTACGAAACAATAAAAATTTATTTTGAATGACAAATTTTGAATTTTAAATTGTTAGCCACGGGATGACTATAATTTTTTAACACAATTCGATTGTTTCCATTGTTCAATCGAAATTGTTTTGGAAAACTTGCAAAGGAATTTAATGTTTAAAACACAAAATTCAAAATAATCAAAGAGAGGCCTTTATCTCCAGCAAAAATGATTTAATCCGCTGCATGGATTGAATAACCGCAAAACGCTCATCGGCATTCTTATTTTTTTTGAGGAAATCACGCGCACCCTGTGTCGTAAATTTTCGCTGGCGCAGCAGGTGATGTATATTTTCAAGGGTCTTAATATCTTCCGGGCGAAAATACCGATCCCCTTTTTTATTTTTCTTTGTTTCCAGGTAATCATCAAATTCATTGGCCCACATGCGTATAAGCGAATGGTTGACATGAAACATTTCCGCTACCTGCCCAATAGAATAATATCTTTTTTGAAACAGGGTTTCATCATCCGGTATTTCAATTTTTTCTTCTGCTTCAGCGGATTCTTTTAAAGACAAGCGGCCCCTTTTAGAAGGCTGTTTAGGAACCAACGGCGCCGGCTTTGGTTTGCGTCCACGTTTTTTAGCAGGCAATGGTTCTTCAGCAATAACTTCCTTTTCCAGAACGGGCTGTTCCGGCATTTCTTCAAATGAAAGTGTTATTTGCTTATGGTCCTGCATATGGGATGTAGTA
>JBDUAY010000147.1:0-12334 GCA_040004415.1 Bacteroidota bacterium
TTATCTACAACAACGTTCCCTTTAAAATAACAGCCGCAATACTAAAATAAATGACCAGCCCGGTAACGTCTACCAGCGTTGCTACCAGTGGTGCGGAAGAAGTTGCCGGATCAATCTTACACTTTTTTAAAACAATTGGTATCATAGAACCGCTCAATGTACCCCACATTACAATACCAATCAATGAAAAGAAAACAGTAATAGAAAGTAACATCCAATATTTGCCGTAGTTATAGATATGCGCGTTTTGCCAGAGTACAATACGTATGAAGCCAATTGCACCTAGTAAAATACCTAAAGAAAGACCAGATAATATTTCGCGGCGCATCACATACCACCAGTCTTTAAGGCCAAGTTCTTTTAGTGACATTGCACGAATGATAAGTGTGGCAGCCTGTGAGCCACTATTTCCTCCACTGGAAATAATCAATGGAATAAACATAGCCAGCACAGCCGCTTTAGATATTTCAATTTCAAAATGCTGCATGGCTGTTGCAGTAAACATTTCACCAATGAAAAGTATGATAAGCCAGCCAGCGCGCTTGCGTAGTAATGAAAAGAAAGGCGTTTGTACATATGGATAATCCAGTTCTTCCAAGCCACCAAATTTCTGAATGGCAGCAGTTGCTTTTTGTTCCGCTATGTCCATGACATCATCTATCGTTATTACCCCCAGCAATTTATTATCATCGTTTGTAACAGGCAGCACTACCCGATCAAATTCCTGGAACATGGCCACCGCATCTTCCCTGCTATCTGTTATTTTTAAACTGAGACAAAAACCATCTAAGATTTCTTCAATGGTTTTGTTTGGATCATTTAATACAAACCTTCTTACAGGAATATCATCAATCAGCTTGCCTTCTTTATTTACAACATAAATTACATTGGCAGCTTCCGTGTCTTTATGAAATTTCTGCAGGTGCTCCCTCGCCTGTGCAATGGTCATATTGGTATCAATAGTAGCAAAGTCGGTATCAATTAACCCTGCTATACTTCTTTCGGGATACCCCAGTAAATTATAGGCCGCTCTTTTATTGTCATCATTCAGGAAAGCTATAAATGATTCGCGTTCTGCTCCTTTGCTGGAAGATAGAAAAATTGTTCTGTCATCCGAACTGATGGCATTAAGAACATGTATTGCTTTTTCTTTAGTAATACCCTTTATAATTTTCTTTTGTACCTGGCTGTCTAAATAAGAAAATACATACACCTGCTTGCCAGGCTGAAATTGCAAAAAAGCATTAATGGCGGCGTCTGTTGGCAATGAATAAAAAAGCGTCGCTACTTCAGATGGGTGAATCCCTTCTTTGCCCTTCGTAATACCCAGCAAGCCACTGAAATCGCCTTTAAGGATTTTGGTTCTTATATCTTTTAGCGTCATGGCCACAGATTTTAAAAATTGGTTCCGATACTTTATATTATTTCAATTAACAGCAAGTTAGCCTGATTTTACAATTTTAAAGAATTACAATTCAAAATGCAAACGCAACGCCACAATATGTACGGGCCCCCTGTCTTTATTATATGCCGGATGAAGGATGAATTGATAATCAGGACTTATGAAAAAGGGTAATTTCGAAATATGATAGCTATAAAAAAACTCAACGATATTCTCTATTCCATAATTAAGATGACCATCTCCTATAATAAAACCATATCCACCATCTTTTAAATACGTACGGTGTGGTTTTGAAATGCCATTAGCAACATATGCCAGTCCCCATTTGTCGCCTGCACGGCTCCAGGCCGCCCCATTAAAAGAAAGGCCCGCAGAAAAACTCCTGTCTATTTCTGTAAATGCCCAGGTTTCATTGTTGCCATCGTTCCAGCTATAGCGGATGAAACTGCCACCATTTTTAAAGTTCTGCTCCGCATTTATGTAGAAGCCAGTTTTATCGCGACTGTACTTTCTTGTTGCTACCACGTCGGGCGTTAAAAATTGATATAATTGCCGAATGGCTTCCTTGTAATTACCCATTCTTGCTTTATTGTAGAAGCCACCAAGCTTCAATACAATATTCTGTTTTTCATCAATATTAATTTTTTTTTCTGTTTCTATAATTATGCCAAACGCTTTGCTAAGATTATCATCCAGTGTTTGACCATTTGCATATTCGGGTACCTGCACTGCCGCTGTGCGGAAATTCCAAGACGGTTTTTTTAATTCAAGAACAACTCCATTCGTGTATCCCCGTGTGTTGGCAGGATAATCCCACGCGCCGGCGCTCATCAGGCTCCAGTTCATAAAATCTGTGCGCGGGTCATGGCTATATGTATTATCATCAAAAAAATCTGCCAGGCTGAATTTGCCGGCACGGATTGCTACGTAAGCAGCAGGTACATATTCCCTTAATTGGTTTTGATCATTTTCCACCAGCATTGTGCCACTGCTCAAAGAAAATTTTTGTTCGATGTATGCCCGTGCAATATATAATTTTGGTGCGGCGCTGCCAATGCGAAAAGTTTCGCCGTTTGGAAAACCCGCGATGCCGGTTGCTTTACTAAGACCTTCACCGCCTGCTATTTCCGGATTAAAATAAATGGCTGCGTTGCGCCATAATCGTCTTCCAATATAATACGTGTTGGTAAATGATGTTTTAGTGCCTTCTGACGTTTGAAGGCTATTATTACCTGCATATTTTGCAGTAAAATTGAAATGGTACTGTGGAATGACCGTCGTCTGTATGTGCAGGCTCCAGTTTTTTTGTGCACCTGTATCTTTAATAAACTGTGCCTGCAGTTGCCTGCCCCCCAAAAATATAAGCAGTAGTAAATTCCTTTTCATCAGGTATAAAAAATTTGTGCCGCAAAAATAATTAAATAGGGAGTAGAGACGTATGGATACTAGCAGCAATCTTTGCAATGTGGATGCGGAAATGACGGATTGTGCATAAAATAATTGCTGGCGAAATGCGTCTGTTGATTTTTTTTACGCAATCTCTGCATCTGCGGTAGGCGGGTTAAAAATGTGAGATAGTTTTATGGATTTTACGCAGAATAATATCTTAGTAGAAACAATATTTATTCCGGGAAATATTGCCTGGTTGAGTAATTGCTGCGGCCGCTGTAGTTATTCATCATCCCTGGTATCATGCCGCGGTTTTCAGTAATCTTAAAAGGCAGGCCTGCCCATTTTATTATCGCATTGTTACATGGAAGCAATCTTTCAGCGTAACAATTATTCCAACAACTTAAAATTTTTAATTATGGAAATGGGCAACATTCTGTCGGCCGATGTGCTGGACATTATATTTGATCAACGCAATAAAGAATATGGTGCGTATGACCTCCGTAAAAATTACCAGCGGCGTTTAACAAAATCTATTGTGGTTATGATACTTGTAGTAATATTATTGCTGCTAACGTATATGCTGGTGGCTGCAATAAAACCAAAATCAAATGGAATTGAATTTGTAAAAGAAGTTACGCTTATAGATGTAACTGATAAGAAAAAAATTGAACCGCCGCCTGTTGTTATTCCGCCCAAACAAATTGAACCACCTAAAGAAAGGATGATTAGGGATATGGTGCCATTAATAGTAAAAAACGACGTGCCATTAGATCAGCAGGTTCCTGAACAAAAAGATGTTGATGATGCCAAGATAGGAAATGCAAATATACCAGGAAAAGATGATGATGGTATTATTAGTCCGCCGGTAGATGTTTCAAAAAATATTGTTGATGCGCCAAAGAAACTTGATGATGATGGCATCTATATCGGTACGGTTGAAATTGAATCACAATATCCGGGTGGATTTGAAGCATGGAAAGCTTTTTTGAATAGGAACTTATCTTATCCGCAAGATGCAGTTGATATCGAATTACAGGGTACCGTAACTATTCAATTTATAGTTGATAAAGAAGGCAATGTTAGCGACGTAACGGCGATTAGCGGACCAGAACAGTTGCGAAATGCCGCAATAACGGTAATAAAAAAGAGCGGCAAATGGACGGCTGCGATTCAAAACGGGCGTAAAGTAAAATCTTATAAAAGACAACCTGTTACTTTCAGGCTCGCAACAGATCAATAGGAGGAGTTCATCAATAATAAGTTATAATGGATACCGACGATAATAGTAGAATTTCTTTATGATGAAAAGTGTCCTGTAAGAGGCAGGCGACGGAGAACGTAAGAGCGCTTACCGTTACGTCCTGACTTATAAAAAGGCAGTTGCATTTCGCAACTGCCTTTTTATAACCGGTCATGTAAATATTTTTTACTGCCCAATGGCACCAACCTTTCTTAATATTTTACGGTTGCTGCGGTGATGCATAAAATTATATACTATAGAATAAATAGATGGCAATATCAATAAGGTTAGAATAGTAGCCGTTATCAATCCTCCAATAACAACCACCGCTAATGGCTTTTGGGTTTCACTGCCAATACCGGTGGAAATAGCGGCGGGCATTAAACCAATCATCGCCATTAAAGCGGTCATTACAACCGGCCGAACACGTGAAATAACACCTTCCCGTATTGCTTCATCCAGGTGCATACCCGCGTCTAAGTTTTTACGAAATACAGAAATAAGGATTACACCATTCTGAATACAAACACCAAACAATGCAATAAACCCAATGCCAGCAGAAATACTGAAATTGATCCCGGTGATATGCAAGGCCAATATGCCGCCTATCAATGCAAACGGTACATTGATGATGGTAAGAAATGCATCTTTTACATTGCCATACGTAATGAAAAGTATCAGGAAGATGGCAAGTAAACAAATAGGCACCACGCGGCCCAGTGTTTTCGTAGCGCGTTGCTGATTTTCAAATTCTCCGTTCCAGCTCATTTTATAACCCAATGGCAAATGCACTGCTGCGTCTACTTTTTGTTGTGCTTCTGCAATGGTGCTTCCCAAATCCCTTTCACGCACAGAAAATTTTACAGCGATGTGGCGCATGTTATTGTCACGGAAAATAAATGCCGGACCCGTCAACGTTTTTATATCAGCAATTTCTTTCAGCGGAACTTTTGCACCATCACTGGTAGGCACCATCAGATTTTCTATTGCTGCCGGCGTAGCCCGGTACTCTTTCTGATAGCGTACACGCACATCAAATTTTCTTTCCCCTTCATACAATTGTGTTGGCGCTTTACCACCAATGGCCATTTCAATAACTGAATTGGCATCCGCCGTAGTGACGCCGTAAAATGCCATTTTTTGCTGGTCGAGTTCAATTCTGAATTCTGGTTGTCCGAGGTTTCTGAGTACACCCAAATCTTCTATACCCCGAACTGTTTTAAGCACATTCAGCACACTGTCTGCCTTATCATCCAGCGTTTGAAAATCAGGTCCGAATATTTTTACGGCGAGCGCAGCATTTACGCCGGCTACTGCTTCTTCCACGTTATCACGTATAGGTTGCGAATAATTAAAGGTAATACCTGGAAATTTTCTCAGCTGACCATCCATTTCATCCACAAGTGAATCTGCCGTTATATTTCTTTTCCAATCTTTTTTCTGCTTAAGGTCTACCTGTATCTGTACATTGAAAAATCCTTTTGGGTCTGTGCCATCATTGGTTCTGCCTACTTGCGAAAGTGTTTGCTTTACTTCCGGAAATTTTTCCAGTATATCAATCATCTTATTGGAGATAGTATTGGCCTCTGAAAGGGATACACTCATGGGTAATTCTGCTTCTACCCATAGTGCACCTTCATTCAAATCAGGCAAAAATTCTGTTCCCAAAAACTTTGCAGAAAAGAAACTCAGCACCATTATTACCAGGGCAATCAGGATACTTTTCTTTTGGTTACGGTAAACGATGTTAAATAATTTGGTTACCCCCTTTTCAAAAAAGATAACAACAGGGTTGTGCTTCTCACGTACATTCTTTCTTAATAAAATACTTGATAATGCCGGTACCAGCGTTAAAGTAAACAACAATGCACCCAGCAGGGCAAAGCCAAGTGTGTAGGCAAGTGGTGAAAACATTTTACCTTCCACTTTTTGAAAAGCGAAAATGGGAACAAGGCAAGTAAGAATAATTATTTTGGAAAAGAAAATAGACTTGCCCATCTCTGTTCCGGTATTTTTAAACAAGCCAAGCTTGGCCAGTTTATTAAATTTTTCCATGCCTACTTCCCTGGCTTTATGATCGAGCGCCACAAACAATCCCTCTACCATTACCACGGCGCCATCTATGATAATACCAAAATCTATCGCACCCATCGACAATAGATTTGCGCTCATACCTTTAATGCGCATACAGATAAATGCAAAGAGCAGGGACAACGGAATAATAATACTAACGGTTACGGTTGTGCGCCAATCGGCCATAAAGAGCAGAACGATTACTGTTACCAGCACAATGCCTTCAATCAGGTTATGAATGACCGTTTCCTGTGCAAAATCCATCAGGTTGGTACGATCGTAGAAAGTATTAATTTTTACATCTTTCGGAAGAATGCTATTATTGAGTTCGTCAACTTTTGCCCGTACCCTGTCCAGCACCTCGCTTGGGTTTTCTCCTTTGCGCATGACGATAATGCCCTCCATCACATCTTCGTCTTTATCCCTCGCCACCTGGCCTAGTCTGGGTTTGCCTGATTCAATTACATTCGCCACATTTTTTACCAGCAGGGGAACGCCATTTATTTTGTTGATGATGATATTGTTGATGTCGTCAATGTCATTCAGCACACCAATCCCTCTCACTACATAGCTCTGCCCGTTTCTTTCTATAACATCTCCACCCACATTCACATTGCTTTTTGAGATGGCGTTGTACACATCCAGGGAAGTAAGATTGTATTTGATAAGTAAATCCGGGTTAACACTCACTTCAAAAACTTTTTCTTCTCCACCAAAACTATTAACGTCTGCAATACCGGGCACGCTTTTGAATTGCCTGTCGAGCACCCAGTTCTGAATAGTTGTTAAATCTCTTATCGATCTTGTTTTGCTCGAAAGTGTGTAACGGAATATTTCACCTGTAGGTCCGTAAGGCGGTTGTACATCGGGCTTCACGCCGTCCGGGAGGTCGGCTCCGCTTAATCTTGTAAATACCTGTTGCCGTGCAAATGCATCGTCTACATCGTCATCAAAAATAATACGCATGTAACAAAGGCCAAATGCGGAGGTGGTTCGGAGATTCGATTTTTTCTGTACAGAATTCAGTACGGTTTCCAGCGGAATGGTGACAAATTTTTCTACTTCTTCTGCGCTGCGGCCAGGCCATTGCGCAATAATGATAATCTGTGTATTTGTAACGTCCGGAAATGTTTCAATGGGTGTTTCCTTATAGCTCCAGACGCCTATTACCACCAGTATAGCCGTCATAAAAAAAACAAAATAACGGTGCCGCAGGGAAAAATGTATGATGTTTCTGATAAACTTATTCATAAAAACTGGTTAAGGAACGTTTGTAATACTGTTGCGGCAGGCATTGTTGCGGCATATTACAATCATTCTTCTTTAAGCGCATTAAAAAGTAATACCTGGTTTTCGCCAATCAGTTGTTCACCCGCTTTTAGTCCGGAAGCGATATAGTCTTTTCCCTGCACTGATTTTAAAATACTTATTTCTCTGATTTCCAGGTTACATTTATCATGATAAATGATCACATAGTTTTTTCCGTTGTCGCTTGTTACTGCTTCTGAAGGTATCATCACCGCTTTTTTACCTTCTTTGTTTTCTATAATTACATTTGCAAACATCTCGGGTTTCAACCTCATACCGGGGTTGGATAACCGCACGCGGATCTTCATTACTTTTGTAACTGGGTCTAATATCTGGTTTACTTTATCTACTACGCCTTTAAATACTGAATCCGGGTAAGCCAGCGTTGTAACCTTTGCTGTATATCCTTCTTTTACTTTTGCAATATCACTTTCATATACGTTGGCCCATACCCATACATCGCTGATATCGCCAATCGTAAAAAGATTATCCCCGTTATCATTTCTTATGAATCCGCCCTGGTTTATTTTTTTCTCTACCACATAACCGCTCATGGGTGCTGTAATTATATACATACCACCTGCTGCAGTATTACCACCACCATTAATGGCTATCAATTCTTTGATTTTATTGGAAGCAGCAAGTGATTTGTTATAATTTTCTTTTGCTTCTATGTATTCGCGTTCACTGGCAATACCACTTTTAAATAGAGATTCAGTATTGTCCATTTGTTTTTTAGTGATGACCAGATCATTTCCACTCGTAGATAAATCACTGTAATTGCCTGCTACATCAGCACTTTTAATAATTGCCAGTGTTTGTCCTTTTGCTACTTTATCGCCAATTGACACTTTAACCTGCATCACCTGGCCGCTGCTGAAAGGGAAAACTTTTACCACCTTATTATCATTAAAGCTCACTTCACCAGATAATTTTAATTCGTCATTGATATAGGCGATTCCGGCTGTATCAATGTGTATTATTTTAGAAAGTGAATCTGAAATACAAACTTTCTTGTCTTTTTTAGGGTCTTGTTTTTCGGCGTCGCCGTTGCAGGCACTCAGCCATAGGGTTGCCGCCAGCAAACAAAACGAATAGTTGAGGATCTTCATCATTGTATAAATATTTTTGCCGTTCAGGCTTATTTAAAATTGATAACAGTAGCGCCGGTACTGTAATTAAGTTCTTCTACTGCATTGTGCAGGGTCGTCTGCTGCTCCAGTTGTTTGGTAACAGCCTCTTTCCATCCATCAAAAAAATCAATGAATTCAAGTAAGCCAACTTGCCGGTACTGGTAACTTTGTACCATATTTTTCATCAGCAGATTATATTTGTCTATAAAGTCCGGTGCAATGGCTTTTTGTTGCCGCTGAATGCCCAACAATTTGTGGTAGGCTGCAATTACATCCTGTTGCACGGCACCCAGCACCTGTTGCACCTGCACATTGGCCTGGAGAATACCAACCTGGGCCGCTTTTATGTTTCCCTTGTTTTTATTAAGAAGGGGCAATGGAAGTGAGATACCCAATCCCCAGAAATTATTTATGTAACTGCTGCGCTGATCATATTCTGCGCCCAGTGTTACATCTGGTACTGCGAGCGCTTTCTGATAAACCAGGTTGTGCTGATGTGACAGAAGATTGGTTTGCGCCATTTGTATGTCGGGCCGGTTAGTTCTCGCAGTATCCAGCAGCATGCCCAGTGTATAGGGAAGCGTTACCGTAACGCTGTCATCTCTTAGCGGTATAAAAACGGTATCTCCTGAAACCTGCAGCAGCACTGCGAAGTCTTTTTCTGTATCTGCTATCTGGCGCTGCATATCGGCTGCATCGGCCTGCAGACTGTACAGCAATGCTTTAACGCGGATATTGTCTTTTTGAGAAATGTTACCAGCCTGCAACTGCGCATCCATGCCAGTTGCCAATTTTTCCAAGGATGCTATTTCGCTATTGTAAATGCGCCAGGTTTTAAATTGAAGATTTAGCGTACTGAAGTCGTTGCGTAAAACGAAACGAAGGTTTCGCATCAGATCGTTAAACTGCTGTTGTGCGCTCAATACATCGTCATTTGCCAGTTGAATTAATTTGTTTCTTTTGCCGGCTGTTTTAATCAGTTGCTGTAATTGGATGTATACCTGCCCATAATTTTTGTTATGGCGAAAGAATTTTCCATCATATATATTCTGGTCTGTATTCACCACCGGGTTGTCCCAGTATTTAGCCTGTTGTACCTGGGCCTTGCTGATATCTGCATTGTATTGCTGCGCGAGCAGTGAAAGATTCTTCTGCAAGAAAATTTGTTCTGCATCCGGAAGGGTTATTTGAACCGAATCAGGTGTCTGCGCCTTAACAGCCAGCGATGTCAGTAATAAAAAAAATACCAGTCTCAACAGACGGTGATGCATGATTTCCAGGTTTTTGTTGCAGGTGCAAAGCTGTACCTGTCTTTGGTTAAGTAGTGATTAACAAGTGTTAATCACTGGTTAAACGGAAATTAACCAATGCGTATTGTTTAATAGCAGCAAGAGGCTCATGTACAGGCATTAAAAAACCCCGCTACATGCGGGGCTTTGTATATAATGGGTTACATTTATGCAGCTGACAAAGAAGGTACATTGAACCTGAAACCAACCCCATGAATCGTTTCCAGAATGATATCCGGATCTGCTTTAAAATGTTTACGCAGCTTGGTAATAAATACGTCCATACTTCTTCCAAGAAAATAATCATCTTTGCCCCAAACATTCAGTAAAACCTCTTCCCGCTTTAATACTTTGTTGGGGTGCTGACAAAGAAATTTTAGAAGATCTGCTTCTTTTTGCGTCATGGACGACGTGCTCTGGTCAGAAATTATTTTAAGATCTGTGTAAGAAAATTTTAATTTGCTTATCTGGTACTCCTGCACTTGTTCTGAATACATTTTTTTGGTACGGCGAAGAAAAACCTCCATACGCAATAAAAGCTCAGCCATGTTGAAAGGCTTCGTTATATAGTCATCGGCACCAGACTGAAAGCCCTTAATTTTATCTTCTTCCATTGATCTTGCCGTGAGAAAAAGAATGGGAACTAAATCTGTGTGTTGCCGTATTTTTTTTGCCACTGCAAAACCATCTTTATTTGGCATCATTACATCCAGCAGGCAAATATCAAATTCGTTTTTATTGAAACGATCAATGGCGGATTGTCCGTCGGGACAATGCACTACCTCATAGCCATCTTCTTCCAGGGCATCTTTGATAATGAAGCCAAGTGAGGCATCATCTTCCGCCAGTAATACTTTTGCTTTAATACCCATACTAATCTTTTTAGGTGATACAAAATTGAAACATTCCTGATACCAGTTGGTGTTAACCATTTGTTATTCGGCTTTGCATGATATTTATGGCCGGGGCAGAATGATTTTAAATTCTGTTCCAATGCCTGGAATACTATTGACGATGATTTTTCCTTTGTGTGCGTCAATTACTTTTTTCACAAAGTTAAGGCCCAGTCCGAAACCTTTTACATTGTGTACATTGCCGGTAGGTACCCTGAAAAATTTTTTAAATAATTGTTTGATGTATTTTTTTTCGATACCAATACCATTATCTTTTACAGAAATACTATAGTGACCATTTGCTGTTGAAGTGGTTATTATTACATGCGGCTCTAACGAATACTTTATCGAATTTTCTACCAGGTTTACAATTACCATGGCAATATTACTTTCATCTGCAATGATGGTTTTGTTAAATTCTTCCGGGATAAATTCAATGCGCGTATTGGTTTGCCTTACCAGCGGATCCATGTCTTTTAAAACATCTTTGATAATATTATTTGGAATAAAAGTCTCTTTTTCAAGCGGTAGCTCGTGCTGGTCGGTGCGTGCTGTTTTCAGTAAGCGCTCTACCTGCGTTTGCAGATGTTCCGTTTGCTGCGCAATAATGCTGCTGTATTTTTTTAACCGTTCAGGCTGTTCAGTTATCGGGGTAGTGGTAAGCACACCAGCCGCCAGTTTCATAACAGCGAGTGGCGTTTTAAATTCATGTGTGAAATTATTTACAAAGTCTTTCTGCAACTCGTTTAAAAATTTTTGCCGGTAGAAATAAAACATACTTGCGGCAAAACCAATTAAAACAAGCAATAATAAAACACTGGTAACAATCCAGAAATTGAGCTGATGAATAATATATTGCTGGCGGTGCGGAAAGTACAGATGTATGTATGGATAATTTTTTTGAATAACTGGTAAATCTATTGCCGTAAACTGCGGATGGAAGGTGGCCTGGGTGGCTTGGGTGGAGGCTGCTGTGGGCAGGTAAACCTGGTACAAATAACCACCTGCACTATCACTGTACATGGTCATTTTACAATCTGTAAATACATTGAAATCTTCAAACTCGCTGTACAGGAAATTTATAATGGAATCTTTTTGCGGTATCGTATCTACCCGGATAAGAAAGGTATTGGGGTTAGGTTTTTCAATTAGTTTTTGCAGTTGGGTGCCGGGGTTATCATCAATTTTCATGTCTTCACAAACGCCGCGGATGCTTTTTACAACATTGGTGTTGAACTCCTTTGCCTCATAAGAATACACCTGGTTTATCCAGTATAACTGAACAACCATGATAATGCCTACTAAAAAAGTAAGCAGCAACATCATCCATTTTAATGTAGAGGAACGCATATATTCTTAAAAGTTACAAAAACCTCAATAACAAATATGCGATCATTTGGTTGCAGCGCATACATGATTGTTGTTAAACGGCAGTTAACTTGTTAACACAGGTTAAGCTGCGGTTAACGGGGCGGCAAAATTTTATTGGTGCAAAATTGTTACTCATCTTAGCAACAGCAATAACAAATAAAACAAAACAAATCATTTCAAGATAGTAGTAATAGAGGGTTCTTTTTAGGGTTTATGCGCCGCTTTTCTAAGCG
>JBDUAY010000148.1:0-12324 GCA_040004415.1 Bacteroidota bacterium
AGCAAGATCACGATGAATAATAGTATATACAATCACTTCTTCGCCATCATCTGTTACACCCAACTCTTTCCTGATCGAAACCGGTTTGTGCATGCGTTTACCTGTTGCTAAACCAGACGCGGCATCACGCGGTGAAATAATTTCATCGCCATCTTGAGTGATATCCAGTTCTTTTGTAATGACGAATGGTTTATGCATGCGCTTACCTGTTGGCAAGCCTGATGCGGCATCACGCGGTGAAACAATTTCATCTTCATCTTGTGTAATATCCAGTTCTTTTGTAATGACGAATGGTTTATGCATGCGCTTACCTGTTGGCAAGCCTGATGCGGCATCACGCGGTGAAATAATTTCATCTTCATTTTGTGTAATATCCAATTCTTTTGTAATCACATATGGTTTATGCATGCGCTTACCTGTTGGCAAGCCCGATGCGGCATCACGTGGTGAAACAATTTCATCTTCATCTTGTGTAATATCCAATTCTTTTGTAATCACGTATGGCTTATGCATGCGCTGTTCCGCAGGTATGCCCATTTCCGCCTCTTGCGCCGGAACCTTAAAATCACTGTATTTAACATTGGCGGGATGTTTTTTTATCCTGGCTGTATTACTACTGCTATAATCTGTAATGCCATCTCCGTCTACATCGCCTGTTACCAGCGTACCGCGCCCGGATGCCATACTACTTCCAACTTCACGGGACGTGAGTACTTCCGCATATAATTTGCCGTCGCAACTAACAATATTATTCATGTTTACATCAAAATCTGTATCGCTGACACGATAAGGCTTATGCATCCTTTTACCACTTGCCATGCCACTTGCTGCATCGCGCGGCGATACCGCATTTATATCCTGGTATTTAATATTAGCGAGATGTTTTCTAGCAGTTGCCGTACCGTTTCCTGCATCTGCTGCGTTGATTATTTCCACATAGGTTTTATCACCCGCATTAATGATGTAGTTTTCTTTTGTGCTATTGCAGCTTCCACCACTAATATCCATTATTTTAAAATCATTTTCTTTATCGCCACTCACTGTTACATCCATTGCAGTAGTACCGGCTTGTGCATTATACTGTCCGGGGGCTATATTGTTGAAAGCAAAACTTCCGTCGCGGTTTGTCTTTGTGGCCAGGTCATTCCCCCCAGCAATAATGCTTTTTAATTTTACCTCGATGCCCGGTACCGGATCTCCCGGCATAGCATTGCTTCCACACTGGCTTATTACATTTCCATCCGGCGTTTTATAAACAAACCCGGTAAGATAATTATCAACGGCCTGCAATTGCGTACTACCGGCGCCCGGGATCTGTGTACGCAATTCTATTTTTTGGGGCGAGAAAAACAGGGAATCGTTATCGGGGTTATTGCCAGCATTATTTGCCAGCCGGTCATTTTTTATATTACTCTTCGTCTTAATTTTTAATACCGCTTGTCCGGGCGCACCCATATCCGGATTATTGCTATTTTGATTATTTCCATTATCATTTACCAAACGATCATTCTTTATATTACTTTTCGTCTTAATTTTTAATGGGCGGGCAACAGGATTGTCTGTATCGCCAACAATAGATCGGTAACCATTGCCGGCCAGTCTGCTTTTCTTATCAGCATTGCCAATAGTAAATTGCAGGCCTGCCGAAGCCTGTATAAATTGATTGGACGCCGTATAATATAAAGGTGTCATTCCCTTTTCCCTGTCAAAATTATAGTTGACCTGGTCTGTTTGCGTACTAAAATAGCCAGCCGATAATTGTAAACCTACATACGCAGATAAAGCGCATTTTATACCCGCTCCTGCGCTATATGCCAGGCCGTTTTTATTTTCACCGCTTTGATTTACGTACACATTATTTGTTACACCATTTTCTTTATACAGCACCGCGTATTTTGACGGTTCATTCAGCCCATAACCAGCTTTTGCCCAAATATTAAAACTATATTTAGCTGAACCAAATGAAGCAACAGGCCCGATAAGAATATGTGTGCTTTTAAAAGAAGACGAATTGAATGTTAACTGGGTTGTTGTAAAACGATATTTCTCCGCAATGGATTCACCAATTTCTTTGTATTTGTCGTCTGTTGAGATTGAATTCAGGTAGCCGATGTATGCGCCCAGGCCAAATCGTACATTGCCATTCCCAAATGAGTAATCCAGGTGGTTGCCAAAATGAATGGCCTTGCCTGCGTGTGCGGCATTTACATTATTACTGTTTAAGGGAAGTGAAATACCGGCCTCTAAAGAAGTTTGAAAAGATGGTTGGGCGATGAGTACACAAGCACACGATATGCCTGCACATAGCAAGGTTAGCTTTTTCATGTTGGTATTGGGTTTATAATAATGAGGGAGGATACGGTAACCCACTAACGTGAAAAAGCAAATATTATTGAACGAAATTGTTGATTTTTGGATTTAATGATTGCAGTAATTACTTACGATGATGTATCAAACTAAATCACAAAAGCTCAAAGCCACCAGGGCCGAAATGAAATTATCGCTAAAGTTCGACGGCTATTTCGTTATCCCAGTTGGCCTTTACACTGAGTTTCTTCGTAATAGCAATCACCTTTTCCGGCTGCTTGTGTTTTCCAAAAAATTCACCCGTATCCCAAACGCCATTGCCATTGGCATCATATAAAATGCGTATATCATATTCGCCTGGTTTGAAACGCGGGTCACGAAAATCCCTGGTGGTGAGCTTTGCAGAATACTTCACCACGTCGGCCTGAACCAATTGCAACACTGGTTTTTTGGAAAGATCAATATTATTAAACCGTATACTTACATTGCCGTAATCAGCATCTTTCTTTGTTCTGAACCTGAGTGTATCTGTTCTCGGGATTTTACGGCCGCTGCTATCCTCGGCAAATTCTTTATCAACAATCAAATTAAACGCCGCGTTCTCCGGCCATTTATAGGAGAGGGTAAGTTTCTTGTTGCTGGTATCTTTTATAAGGCTATAATTTGTGATAGGCTTAAAATTTTCATCTGTAAACTGCACCTTCGATGGATCAAATTTTTTCAATGGATCATTAAACGTAAATTTCAGGCTATCAAGTAAATCCTGCTGACCGTTATCAAGGTTTAAAGAGAACTTAAGCCGTTTATCTTTTTCTTTTTCCTTCTCTTTCTCGCGATCTGTTTTGCTCGTGGCCGTACGTGAAGTTGTAGTAGCTGTTGGTTTATCCTCGTCTTTTTCCAGGTATGCATACAGTGTATCTGAAGCATTATGAATTCCAACAGTCACCGGTTTATCAGCAAAACCAAAATATTGCCTTTTGGTAAGGTATTTCTTTTGACCCCCCTCGTCCTTCAGTGCAAATAAATAAAATACGCCGGGTGGTAAATATCTAAAGTGGAAATTTCCTTGCTTGTCGAGCTTTGCAATGTAACGCGGCTTTTGCTTTATCAATGCAGAATCATCCCCGCTGCGGTGCAGCATTACTATCAGTGTACTATCTGAATTTCCGGTTTGTGCAATAATCACTTTCCCGGATAATTCAAGACTGTCTATGTATTTACCAGTGGAAAAAACATACGTGAAATTTTTGATGACATTGCCTTCATTGTTGTCTTTGATAGCACTACCAAAATTATATGAGTAGGTTGTATTCGGTTCCAATGTGTCTTTAATTCGTACTGAAACTGTTTTAAGTTTAGATTCAACAACTGGTTCCGATTTTGGCACCGGCGACACCACCAGGTTGTCGTGCACATTATCAATCACCACAAATTCATCAAAAGAAAAAACTATTTTTTTCCCGGTAAAATTTAATGTGGAATCGGCCGGGGTCGAGTTAGTCAGCACTGGCGGTATGGTATCCCGCGGTCCGCCAGATGGCGCGATAGGATTGGCACAACCACCGCCAATAGCTATCGTAATAAAAGCAATAACAATAAGGACCAGGAATGATTGAAAGATTTTACCATTCATAAGGCTGCAAACATAAGTTGTTTCAGGTATTTAGCTGTGCGGGATGTTGCTAATAATGCTATAAAATTGAGCTGCATTTCACTTAAAAGCAATGGAACGCGGATGACATGTATTATTTTAAGCCGTAACGGCGCTCACACGGTAGTCTCGTCTTCCTCCTGCGGATGCAATACTACGGCCAGCTTATTTGATTTTACAAAATTGCACCATTCACAATCTGGCTTACCACAACCGGTTTTAAATTCTTTACGTTGTATTTTCTGCCAGGTATCCGTTATCTGTTCCGTTACTTTATTAATATCGGTTGCACTTACTTCTATCTTCTCTGTTTTATACGCGTCATTCACCGGCTCTATGAAATCGAACTCTGTACTAACGACCAGCCAATCATTTGTACGATCGTTATCCAATAATATTTTATAAAACACTGCCTGCCGCCAATAGTCGCCGCCGTTGGGCTCTCTTTCATTTGGCGAAACAAGTTTCTTTTTTGCATTGGAATATTTGCCGGTTTTATAATCGACAACATTTACCAGTTTGCCATTAAATTCTAATTTATCAAGCTTGCCGTTAATAGGTATATTTTGAACCGTTACATTGCGCACTGCTTTTTCTGCAATAACAACTTTATTCCAGCGGTTGATGTGGTAATCATAATAAGCTGGCAATATTTTTTCACCATAATCCGTTTTTAGTTTAAATGCTTCCGCGGTAAAAGCCTCCCGGTTATTTTTCATGTGCCAGTTAAAATCTTCCACCAATTCCTGTTTTGCAGGGAAAACATTATTGTTCGCCCTCATCTTTACAAAAAGTCTTTCTATTGCCCAGTGAATAGCGCTACCAAAGGCCATGCTTTCATTTTTTGCCGCCGGAACCCGTATAAGATTTTGATAGTAAAACTTCAGGGGGCAATCAAGAAAATTATTAAGATGCGTTACGCTAAGCGTATATTTTTTTAGAATCTGGTCAATGTATTCGTCTTCCACCAGTTCAATTTCCGGTCTTGCTTTTTCTGCAAACTGTAATAAAAGATAATCGGCCAGTAATACATCCGGTACCTGTTTTGGCGTAACCGGCAAACTGCTTCCTTCCAGCAATTCAGTAATAAAAGTGCTTTTAGTTTGCTCTTTGTCCTTGTCATCTTTCAATGGATAAGATACGTGCAAATGCGTTTTTGCGCGCGTAATGGCTACATAAAAAAGACGCCTGCTTTCTTCCAGATCTGTGGCGTTGCTGTTAACGCTCACTAAATTATCAGGCAGTTTAAAAGTATATTTTCCGGAGTTGTTGCTATCATCCCAAATATTTTGTGTACAGCCAATTACAAAAACATGTGCATACTCAGATCCTTTGGCGCCATGTGCCGTTACCATATTTACGCCTTCGTCACTGGCCGTTAATTTATAGAGTGATATTGGCAGCCGGTTCTTTTTCATCGTTTCCATATCAGTCAGCCATTCATCCAGCGTCAATTCAGGATTGCGTTTGTTTTCTTCTTTGAGGTGATTAAAAAAAGCATTTAATACTTGCATCAGCCAGGGTTTCTCAGGATTATCCATAATAAAAGAAAGAACGCCTGCCTTTTGTATCACCAGTTCAAGCAATTGCTGCAAAGTGCTGTTACCGGAAGCTTTCAGCAGCTGTTCCATGGTATTGCTGACTTCTTTTACTGATTGCCCGTTGGGTTGATTAAACAAATCTGGTTTTGGAATGGACGCTTCGGCCATTAGCCTGCGCAATGAAAAAGTATCTTCTTTGCTCACGCGGTTTTTGGCATTTACCGTCATACTTAATTTAGCAATTTCTAAAGATGACAAGGTGAAAAAATTGCTGTGCAATAGCTGGAATAAAATATCATCCGCACTGTACGGTATATATTTTTCACGACTAATCCAGTTAAGAATAAAAAGAATATTTTGAATAAAAGGCAATTGCAATAAATCCACTTTTCTCCTGGTATTAACGGCAATCTTTTTTTCTTCCAGCATAGACGAAATAGCGGTTACCTGTGCATGATTGCGGTAAATAATGGCTATCTCTTTTCCACTGATGCCCTGGTTAATCAACGCTTCTGCCTGTATAGCAATATCAATGGCTTCCTGCGCGGGGTTACTATACTCAGCAATTACAGGCTCAATAGAAATACCCGCCAGGTTTTGGTTGGATGAAATAAGTGGCTTATCATTTTCAGGCATTACTGTTCGCAAATTATTATGCTTGATTACACGATGTGCCGCAGTAAGTATATCTTGTGTTGAACGATAGTTACGAATAAGATCAATCTTGGTAAGATTGGCAGCATATTTTTTTTCAACCTCCACAATGTTTTCCACGTTGGCATCCTGGAAAGAAAAAATACTCTGGTCGGCATCGCCTACCACAAACAAATTGGGTACATCCCAATAGCCGGTCAGGTATTGAAGCAGTAAGTTTTGCGAGCGGCTGGTATCCTGAAATTCATCCACCAAAAAATAAAGAAAACGTTCCTGGTAATCCAGCAGCATATTTCTATTCTTATCAAACGCATCCAGCACCCACAAGATCATATCATCAAAATTGTAACGGCTTTCAGCGGCCATCATTTCATTGTAGCGCGGATACAAGTTCACCGCTGCCCGCAGCATTTCCATTTTTTCCTTTTCGTCGGCAATAGTTGCAGGCTTGGGATCGCCGGCATTAAACTCTTTATATTTTCTTTTATAAAAAAATCCTTCTTTGGTGGGCAATCCGTTTATATAAGTATCAATACGTTCATTGAGGTGCGCAGGCTCCCATGCTTCTTTTTTCATTAAGCTGTACAATGATTTAAGCCGGTCCTTTTCATAATACACTTCCCCCCGAAACCGTTTTAGCGGGTTGTCTTTTTCAATACTGTCAATAAGTTTATAAAAAAGATCAATTTCCTCCAGGTCACCGATGGGTGCAAGATTCAACTTACCAAAATAAGTAAGGTTGTCCTGTATTACTTCGTTACAAAAGGAATGGAATGTATGTATCCGTACGTTATATGCGGCGCCACCAATTATTGCAAGCAGGCGGTTGCGCATTTCAATAGCGCCATTGTCTGTATACGTTAAACAAAGAATATTATTTGGATTGGTATCGGTTTGCTGCAATATACTGGCAATACGCAATGCAAGTATCTGCGTTTTACCAGTACCAGGACCGGCATTCACCATTACCGGACCCTCAATTGTATCGACGGCTTTACGCTGTTGGTCATTGAGCTTCTTGTATTCCCGGGCAAATTTTTCTGCGAGCTTTTCCTTTCTATCCTGCATGGCTCAAAGATAAGAATTAGCATCCTGCAATGAGTGCCGTCTTATAAGTGGAAATATTTATAGGCTGATAATGAATAACTTGGATGTAAAAAACAAAATACCCGCTTAAAAAAGGAAGGTTTCCTCATTTGGGAATAATTTTCAAAATTCTGCGTTATAGCTGTAGAAAATCCAGATTTATGAAAAACCGCTCTGCGTTTAAGATCTTCATACTTGAAGATGATGTTTGGTATGGCTCTATGCTACAGCATTATCTCGCGCTTAACCCCGACTATGAAGTAAAACGATTTGAAAATTCCGCTTCTTTTTTTGCTGCCCTGCACGAAAATCCACAAGTAGTTACGCTGGATTATTCAATGCCCGATTGTGATGGTGGCGAGGCGCTCAAAAAAATAAAAGAGTCCAACAGTAACACACAGGTAATTATTATTTCGGGTCAGGAAGATGTAGCCACCGCACTCAACCTTTTGAAGAATGGTGCGTTCGATTATATTGTAAAAGACGACGATACCAAAGATCGTTTGTGGAATACCATTCAGCACCTGCAGGAAATAAACGGCCTGAAACAGGAAGTGGAACAACTGAGAAAAGAAGTGGGCCGCAAGTATGATTTTTCAAAAACAATGATAGGCAACAGCGATGCCATGCAAAAAGTATTTAGCATGATTGAGAAAGCTGTGCAAAACAATATCATTGTTTCTATTTACGGCGAAACAGGTTCTGGCAAAGAAATGGTTGCCAAAGCCATTCATTATAATTCTGACCGGCGTAAAAAACCTTTTGTTGCTGTGAACGTTGCTGCTATACCAAAAGATTTAATTGAGAGTGAATTATTTGGTCATGAGAAAGGTGCGTTTACCGGTGCTGTAACACGGCGTATTGGGAAGTTTGAAGAGGCGGATGGTGGAACACTTTTCCTGGATGAGATTGGTGAAATGGATATTAACCTGCAAACAAAATTACTGCGTGTACTGCAGGAGAAAGAAATTACGCGCATTGGTGATAACCAGGTGATCCCTATCAACGCACGCATCATTACTGCCACGCATAAAAATTTGCTGGAAGCCGTTCAATCCAAAACATTCAGGGAAGATTTGTACTATCGTTTATATGGCTTGCCTGTTCATCTTCCCCCATTGAGAGAACGAAACGGTGATATACTGGTGCTGGCAAAATATTTTATTGAAATGTTCTGCACAGAAAATAAAACAGAAAAGAAAACACTGTCACAGGAAGCACAGCAAAAACTATTGGGCTATCGTTTTCCGGGTAATGTGCGTGAATTAAAATCAGTTATTGACCTGGCCGTAGTAATGAGCGACAGCCCCGTAATTGAGCCTGAAAATATTACACTCAACACAACGACCAAAGTAACTGATTTGTTTAATGACGGCAAGACATTGCGGGAACATACCAATTTCATTATTCAGCATTACCTGGACAATAACAATGGCGATGTGTTGCTGGTGGCGAAATTACTGGACATCGGAAAATCTACTATTTACAGAATGGTACAAAGCAAAGAACTGGTACTCGAATGATACATGTATAAATTTCAAGCATAACCTATGACAACAGATCACGAATTCCAGTTATTGCAACGTAGTTTTTATGAAGATATCCTGAATTTTATTCCTTCTGATATAGTTGTCTATGATACAGACGGGCATTTCGTTTTTTTGAATCCAATGGCGGTAAAAGATCCTGAAGTACGCAACTGGATGATAGGCAAGACAGATGAGGAATATTGCGTTAAGCGCGGGAAAGACATTGCTATTGCTGATCGCAGAAAAAAATTATTCCTGCAACTGATGGCAACCAAAAAAGAAGTTGAATGGGAAGAAGAGCTCACCGGCAAAAATGGACAGAAAGAAATTTTTATGCGCAAGATGTATCCTGTTCCGGATGAGCAGGGCACAATAAAAATGGTTATTGGTTACGGTTTTAATATAACAGAAAGAAAAAAAATTGAAGAGCTGGTTGTTCTCAATGAAAAGCGTTACCGCGATTTATTTAATTACAGCCAGGCATTTATCTGCACACATGATCTAAACGGAAAAATTATTACCGCCAACCCAACGGTACTACACACCCTGCAGTACACAGAAGCGGAAATGGTTGGGAAAAGTATCAAAGAATTCATTCCTTTATTGCAACAACCGCAGTTTGAAAAAAATTACCTGGATGTAATCAATAAAAATGGAAGATCACAGGGCGTGTTCAGCGTTGTAAACAAATCCGGCAAAAAAATATACCTGCTGTATCAAAATTACAAAGTGGAAGAGCCCGGTCTTGATCCATATATTATCGGGTTCTCGCAAGATATAACGCAACGCATACAGGCAGAGCAGGAACTGATGCATGCAAAGAAGTTATCAGAAGAATCAGCATTGGCTAAAAAGAATTTCCTGGCCAATATGAGTCATGAAATACGTACACCCATGAACGGCATACTGGGCGTTGCTGCGCTGATGGCCAAAACACCCATGGATAAAGAGCAGCAAAACTACCTGGGTATTATACAGGATGCAGCTAATAATTTACTGGCTGTTGTAAATGATATACTTGATCTGGAAAAGATTGAGGCGGGTAAAATGCAACTGGAAGAAATTCCTTTTAATATTACGGAAAAAATAGCCACCATTATTACTTCTTTTGGCTATAAAGCAGAAGAAAAAAATATAAAGCTGCACTACAATGATCAGTTAAATGTGAATTTACATGTTAAGGGAGATCCTTACCGGCTGGTGCAAATATTAAATAACTTTTTGAGCAATGCCGTAAAATTTACTGAACAGGGCGCTATAACTTTTACAACCCGCATTAAGTTTGATAAAGAGGATTGGATGGCGGTAGAATTCGTTATAGAAGATACGGGCATCGGCATTCCAGATGATAAAATTAAAGCCATTTTCAATCCTTTTATACAAGCCAGCTCAAATATAACAAGGAAGTATGGTGGTACCGGACTGGGTCTTTCCATTTGTAAAAACTTAATTGAAATGCAGGGTGGAGAATTATGGGTTGAAAGTCATTTGAATGAAGGGACTACATTTCGTTTTATACTTCCTTATAAAAAATATGAAATTCAGTCGTCTGAAAATATTATCCAACCGGCAACAAATTATAAAGGGTTGGGCATACGGCGCGTATTGGTTGCAGAAGACGTAGAACTAAACCAGTTCCTCGCCAAACATATTATGCAGTCGTGGGGGTTTGAAGTAACCATTGCAGACAATGGCCGCAAGGCTTTACAGGCATTGCAGGAAAAAGATTTTGATTTAGTACTGATGGATATACAGATGCCGGAGATGGATGGCATTGATGCAACACAATGTATCAGGCAATTGGGGGATCATAAAAAAGCAGCCATTCCTATTATTGCGCTTACCGCGAATGCATTAAAGGGCGATAGTGAGCGATATATAGCGGCAGGCATGAACGATTATCTTTCAAAGCCTTTTACAGAAGAAAGTCTTTTTGCAGTTATTAAACGTAACCTCCCGTTAATTGAAGCAATTACATTAATTGATAAAGGTGACCAACCTGATATAGTAACCGCATCTAACAACTCATCGCTGTATGATCTGTCCATGGTACGATCTGTTTCTGGCGGAGATGAAGCATTCATTAAAAAAATGGTGCAATTGTTTATAGATACCGTGCCGCCGGGGCTGGCTGATTTAAACGAGGCCCTGACAGACAAACAATGGCAGCGCATGGGAAAAATTGCGCACAAGTTAAAATCAACCATTGACTCAATGGGTATTTCCAGCCTCAGGGATGAAATTCGTTTTATTGAAAATAGTGGTAAATACGAAAAAGATACTGACAGTGTTCCTCCTGTTATTGATAAAGTAACAAGCGTGATTAGTGAATGTATTGCGCAGTTAAAGCGGGATTTTGTTTTATAAATTCCCGTAATAGAAAAAACATTCCTGAATTGGGAAAGAAATGATGTTACAAAAATTGACTATTACTGAAAATCAAAGCGTTGAGTTGAAATTGCATTTGGCAACATTGTTGGATAACTCTACCACACAAGATGAATCCCATGCAGAAAGCACAACCGAAAATATTTGTAGTAGAAGACAATCCCGTTTACCAGACGCTTGTATTAAAGCAATTGGAAAATATCAGCCAGGATATTCATGTATTCAGTACGGGAGAAAATTTTCTTGCAGAATTAACGCATCAACCGGATCTCATTATATTAGATTATAACCTTGATGGCTGTATTAACGGTTACGATGTTTTAAAAGAATTAAAAAAACTCACATTCACTTCGCCAGTAATATTTTTTTCAAGCAATCTCGAGATATCAGTTACTTCTTCTATTCTAAAACTGGGCGTGGTTGAGTACATTGAAAAAACCATTTTCACATTGCCACGTTTAAAAAATTCTATCACCCGCGTGCTGGAAAGTTCTATGGGAAGATCATTTGCAACCGTATAATAACGGCATTGATGTTGGTTCTGCTATCAACACAGACCAGGTGCTGAACATTCGTTATCATTCGTACTACTTCCGGTGAACCTTTTTTAGTTTTAATACGTTTATCTGCCAAAGCAACGCATTTCTATGGCGGTTCACTCCTTACAAGCAATTCAAAAAATACCTGCTGATCCTGCAGCTGTTTGGTCTTTCTTTTCCAATCCTGCCAACCTTAAAACGATCACGCCTGGTTATTTAAATTTTAATGTTATATCAAAATATAGCAGCGATACTATTTACGCCGGACAAATTATTGAATATAAAGTGAGTCCGTTGTTAGGCATACCGCTCTACTGGATGACGGAAATTACGCACGTAAAAGACAACCAGTATTTTATTGATGAGCAGCGTTACGGCCCATACAGTATGTGGCATCACCAGCATCATTTCAAGGTTATTGAAAGCGGAATTGAAATGACGGATATCGTCCATTATAAAATTCCTTTTTGGGTTGCAGGCGATGCAGCCAATGCATTATTTATCCGCAAACAATTACGAAGCATATTCTCTTATCGTTATCAAAAAACAGTAGAAGCTTTTGGGGCGTGGAAGGGAGAGCAACAGGAATTAAGTTTTGGCCGTTAGCTATTAGTTTAAGCATGCGGCTG
>JBDUAY010000534.1:0-3649 GCA_040004415.1 Bacteroidota bacterium
TGGGCTTTAATGAAGACATCATGAAAATTATTTCGATGGTGCCGGTAAAAAGGCAAACATTGCTGTTCTCTGCAACGATGCCGCCAAAAATCAGGGCATTGGCGCACAAAATTCTCCAACACCCGGTAGAAATTAATATTGCTCTTTCCAAACCACCCGAAAAAATTGTACAGGAAGCTTTTATTGTATACGAACCACAAAAAATTCCACTTGTAAAACTGTTGCTGAAAAGCAAGGTTTTTAATTCGATCCTTATTTTTTGTTCGCGCAAGCAAAATGTAAAACAACTTACCATTGAACTGCAGCGTTCCGGTTTAAAAGTAGAAGCGATTCATTCAGATCTTGAACAGGCAAAAAGAGAAGAAGTTTTACGCAGCTTTACCAGCAAACGTTTGCCGGTGCTGGTAGCTACCGATATATTGTCGAGAGGCATAGACATAGACCATATCGATCTCGTCATTAATTACGATGTGCCCAACGATGGAGAAGATTATGTGCACCGCATCGGGCGTACCGCACGCGCAGAAACAGACGGAACAGCGTACACATTTGTAACAGAACGGGAACAAAATAAATTTGCGGCCATTGAAGCGTTGCTGGGCAAGCCGGTTCATAAAGCAACCGTGCCGGAGCAATTGGGCCCCACCCCGGCGTATCAGCCACGATCACGTGGTCAGCACAGACCGCAGCAGGGATTTACACCAAGGAGAAAATAACTTTTAGTGGGATTATTAATTTGGAATTTCGCTAATACTTTGGCAGGATAGTTTGTTTGCGCAAATCCCAATTCTCAATTACTGACTCCAATTCCTCCCCACTCAGTTCACATTAATCAAATCGGGTCGCTTGATGAACTGGCTATTGTATTTAAACTTAATACCTGTATTGGTTTCGATGCGCCAGCTTTCACCTGTAAAAGTTTTCCGTGGAAAATAAAATACTTTTAATTCAAAGGTTCCAAAAACCAGGCTTTCATTTCTTGTTCTGATACCACCGCCGATGCTGCTGTATAAATCGCTTTTATCGAGGTTTTGTTTTACCGGCGTTATCATACTCAGGTTACCGAAAATAAAAGGTGCAAAGTGAAAATTGATGAATGTATACGGACTAAAAAAAACAGTTTCTCCGCGTATCGTCGCCCTGAAATCACCACCGGCAGAAATACTATTCTTCCATTCGTCTAAACCATACATGCTTTGAAGTGCCAGTGGTGCATTCAACACCTGGCTAAACTGGCCCGTTATACTTGCGTTGATAAGGCTTCTCTCTTTCCATTCACCCATATTTAAAAGCCTGCTGTAATGATCCACACTCAACAGCATGTTGAAGTCTTCCGGCTTTTTATCGCCCCAGTAAGCTCCGCTGCGAAAAGTGAAATTATAATAACCTTTATTGGGCGCAAAATAATAACGTTGCAAATCCAGCCCCGCGTAAGGCCTGTTTTTTTGTTGTTTATTCACCCAACCTGCCGTTAGAGAAACATCGGTGCCTTCGGGTACATCTTCGTTTCTGCCAAAGCCATAATAATATTGTGCCTTGTAAAAATTCTGTTTAAAAATTGAAACAGCTGCCAGCACACCGGTAATATCTGCATACTGATAATAATATTGGGTGGCATATTTATTTGGAATAGACAGAAATAATTGCCTGAAATAACGCGCGCTTACCAACGTGCGCAACCGGCCATCTGTATTGCCGGAAGATAATCTGTAGGCTCCCGTGTTCCAACCAACCCATGCATCATAATTGTAATAATGATACTGAACATCTGAATGATATTGAGAATCTGGCAAAAACATATTTTGCGTAATATGGTTGGCTGCCTCCAGTGAATAGGTCCATTTCGTATACGGGTTCACCAAAGGTTTTATAAAGCGAACAAAAACCATTTCCTCCTGCCGCTCGCCTGTGTTAAAAGCACTGGCAAAACTTGAATAGCCAGCCGTTGCATCAATAAATGAACCGGCAATATTGCGGTTTACATATTGAACGCCAATGCCTGAGTGCGTTTTTCTTTGCTGGTTGTATAAAGTACTTAAAGCAAGTGTATTTCCCCAACCATTCAGGTTATCTTCTCTTACAGACATTTCTGCGCTTTTTGGATTGTGCAGTTCAAAGCTTCCACCAATAGAAAGTACATCTTTAACGCGTATTAAAACATCCACTGAATCCGGGTTGCCGTCTATTCGCTGCAAAATTATTTTGGCATCCTGTATATACGGCTGGTTACGCAACTGGCTTTCATTATCTGCCATCAGGTACGACTCTACCTTATCGCCTTTTTTAAAAAAAAGGTTATTGCGGATAACATATTCCCGTGATTTATGGTGAAAGGTATTGGCGAGCCTGGTAAAACTGTTTTTAAAATTTCTCGTTGTGTCTGTTATCAGTTTACCAAAATCCAGCCGCTGTATTTCGATATTTCTTATAACCAGGTTTTCATATTCACTGAACGATAAGTCATTCCTGATGGGCACGGTCTCCAGGTCAGAATGTGCGACTGTATCACCCACCAGGTTCATTGCCAGCTTACCCATCATTCCTTTCCGCCTTTTCAGGTAATCAACAATGCCACGTTTACGCGTAGTGGTGTCTCTTTCTATCGTAATATTTTTGTGAATAATGCTATCCGTCTGAATATCCACCGTTTTATGCGCACTGGTATCAGCTTGTGCCAATACAGGCAATTGCCTGCATAGAATAATAAGAATGGCAGCAAATATTTTAAAAGCCTGTGCAATCTTCATGCTCACGTAATCAATTTTTTGAAAATAAGCTTTTTAACTGATCCAAATGTACAAAAGCGCTTATGGATGGATATGGAATAATACGGCGTTTGAGAGGTTGTGGTATATGGGAATATAAAATTAGGTAACCCGGTTTAAAAAACAACTTCCCTTATCTATATCTACGTGTCTTTTAGCCGTGTGAAGATATTTTCAGGGGATTGGAGTCAAAAATAACAGGGGTTTAACTTATCCCATCAGGTCGCCCTTGTCTTTTTTTTGCGCCCTGATCATTTCGGAAAAATTCATTTTTTTGGCGAGCGAGGATACTGCCAGCGCGATGCGTTTTGTCCTGGTTGATTCTGTTTTAGCGTCCTCCACCCATTTGCTGTAATAATGCTGGTAAGATTTTGGCATTGCGTTAAAAAAAGCCAGGCCCGCGGGCTCATCGGTCATACATTCCATCAATTCTTTATTCAGCATACGCGGTTTGTCATCCAGCTGTAATTGTACCTGTAACTGAGCGCCCATGCGTTTGCCCGTTCCTTTTCTCATGGCTGCATTAAACGCCAGAATAAAGTCACTTCCGCTTTGGGGCAAAAGTGCAACCGATTTAATAATATAGTTGTCGAGTTTTCCTTTAACCCTGAAAGA
This sequence comes from Bacteroidota bacterium, assembly GCA_040004415.1. Classification (GTDB taxonomy): domain Bacteria; phylum Bacteroidota; class Bacteroidia; order Chitinophagales; family Chitinophagaceae; genus JACMLD01. Next base: position 3,381 of record JBDUAY010000534.1, read on the forward strand.
CTTTCTGCTACCGGGTCTCAGTTGCTGCGCAATTTTTTCAGGAACGATAATATAGGTCCAGCCGGTTTTCTCTCCCTGCGTTGCAAATTTTAGTATGGTAGTAGTAAATTGAACCATGTTGTAATGACTATAAATTTCTGTATTTATTCTGATAAAAAAAATGTGCCCCGATAATTTAGATTCACTGGGCTTGCTGATGCCGTTACATTGGTGAATATATGCGTCGATTGGTATCATCGGCATCGTTCCATTGGTTGTACCAACGATGT
>JBDUAY010000535.1:0-3649 GCA_040004415.1 Bacteroidota bacterium
AATAACTGATAAAAAACCAGGTGAAAAAGATATTGATGAGAATACCGGTGATTTTTACGAAGGCAAATTTCATTGGCCGGCCCTGTTGGCGCAGCCTGGCAAACGGGATGGTGCTTAAGGTATCAAAAGCAATAATTAAAATACCGAGTTGAACGATTTGCGGATAGCTGCCGAGACCAATTATGTTTCCAAAACTTGCCTGGTTAAACCAAAGTAAAGCCGTAAAAACAATGGTTGAACAAAGCAGCGATAAAAAGGCTGTATTATAAATGGTATCCTTGTTTTCTTCTTTGGAGGAGAAACGGAAATAAGCTGTTTCAAAACCATAAGTGAACAGGATATTAAGTATAGGAAGCGCTGCATAAATCAGCGCCATTTTGCCAAAATCAGAAGTCTTGATATTTTCAGAATACGTAAGGTATGGTGTTAGCAAATAATTGATCAACCGTGCGGCGATTGAACTAAGCCCATACCACATGGTTTGCGATGCTAATTTTTTTATATTGCTCAATTAAAAAACGTTTAGGGACAAATTTACTTGTATATAATTTATTTTTTGTGCTTATAAAGTATCAACGGCTTTTTTGGCTTTTAATTTTGTTGGACAAGCTTGCCCCGTCACTATAACACAACATATTTTATTTTTATTGTTGTGTAATTTTAATCAAGTGTTACCTTTACCCAAATTAAACTGTTTATGAAAAAACTTTACTTTGCTGTAATAGCTACAGCTATTTGTCTATCCTCCTTTGCGCAATCCCGTATTGCAACTGCAGATTTCCAAAAAACCAAACAGCCCGGCATCGAAACAGACGTTCCGTTTTCTGAAAAAACAATCACCAGTTCTATTGAAGATTACTTTCAAAAATTAGGCTATAAGGGAAAAGATACCAAGGGCTACCTGACCTATAGAGGCGTTCACCTGCCGCAGCTTGGAACCGATAGTTACGACTTGTATTTTAAAGCCGACAGAAAGAGCCGGAAGGAAAAAGATGCCTGCACAGTGACGATGCTCATCTCCAGCGGCTTTGATAAATTTATTGGTGATACAACCAACGCCGTATTAATTGACAGCGCAAAAAATTACATGAATGGCCTTACTGCCAGGGTGGCTGCGTACGATTTGGAACAGCAGATCATCGACCAGGAAGATGCGGTTAAAAAGGCTACCAAAAGTTGGAGCAGCCTTACAGAATCGGGTGACGATTTGCTGAAGAAAAAATCTAAACTGGAAAATGATATTGCCGAAAATATAAAAAAGCAGGCATCGCAAAAGACCGAAATGGAAAAACAGCAACAGATATTGCAGACGCTGAAAGAGAAACGCAGGCAATAATATTTTATATAAATCGTTTATATATACGTGCAATAGAAAGTTGCACGTTTTTTTGTATCTGTTATTTTCTAAACTATGAAACTCTGGAGATTTTCGCTATGGCTGAGTATCATTTCCTGCATGTTGCTGGCGATCCTGTTTCTAATGCCGTCTCAATATAGGGTAGTCATCTGGCGTGAACATGGCGTTGTTGATGCCGGAGTACTTTTTCCGCTTTTATTGCTTAGCTGGACTACCGCCCTGGTAGGTTTTGCACTCAATAATATTTTTATCGACCGTACTATCTCAGATGCAAAAATTAAGATGACCGACTTTATAAAAGCAGTTCCATCTTTGCTCGGCTTGCCGGCATTTTTTTCTTTTGTGTGGTTTATCTTTCGTTGGTATAAAGGCGATCCTCACCGTTAGTTGGGTTGCTTAAATCTTACATCGTGCGTTAATACATCATCTTTTAAGGTTAGCAAAAAAGAAATTAAGTCCACCTTTTCCTGGTCGGAAATAGGAATTCTTTTTTTAAGCAACGGGTCCAGCGTTGGTTGGGTTGTATCAATGCCGTTTCGGTAATGATCAATCACTTTGCCCAGGCTAACCAACCGGCCATCGTGCATGTAAGGAAATGTAAGCGAACTATTCCGCAGGCTAGGTACTTTAAACTTCAGCGAATCCGCAGGGTTACCCGTAATCGTCATTCGTCCTTTATCCATCCATTTTTTGTTTAGTGAAAGGCCGTTGTTACGGAAAGAATTATCCGTAAATAAAGGTTCCTTGTGACAACCATTACAGCTGGCCATAAAGGTTTTGTAGCCCAATGCTTCACTTACTGTAAAACTATCTTCTCCACGTTTTACTTTATCATATTTACTGTTATACGATTGTATGCTGCCGGTGAATTGCGCCAGGGCTTTCAGCATATGTTGGCTGTTGATAATTCCATCTGCAAAGGCAGTTTTAAAGAGTCTTACGTAAGCGGAATCAGCTTTCAGTTTTTTTAAAATATCCGGCAGGGTAGTAGCCATTTCGTTGATTGCTGTTAATGGCGACAGCGGTTGTACTTCTATATGGTTGATACCACCATCCCAATGCAATTCTTTTTGCCAGGCAATGTTAAAAATGCCAGGAGCATTGCGGGTGGTAAAACTGTTATTAAAACCGTGGCTGAAATCATGATCGTAAGTAGCAAAAGCGGCAAATTGCTGGTGGCATCCGGCACAGGAAAAATTACTATCCTTGCTTAGCCTGGCGTCATAAAATAATTTACGGCCGAGTTGAAAACCTTCTTCTGTTAATGGGTTGGTTGCAAAAATATTGGTGGGTGGCTGAGGCCAGCCTTTGGGAATAACCAGTTTTAAATAAGTAAGTTTATGAGGTGGCTGGTGATGCATAAAGGCAGATGCCATTAACACAACAAACAAAAGCGATATGATAATTTTTATCTTCAATAGTTAAGGGATTGACTTTATTGCTGAACAATTTTTAGTATGTCGAATAGGGTGGAGTAGTTGGCCGCAATGCGACCAGCCAACGGGCCTGGGGTGGTGCAAACAGGCGATTCAGTAATCTTAAGTTGATTGGCACCATTCCATAATTGATCAATATTGGTTCGGATAATAATTGCAGTGATGGAATTATTATTAAGTGAAACAGGTGTGCCGGCAAAACGCAACGTTATTTTTTTTACCGCATTGTCAACGCCGGAAAATCCTCCAATATGGTATTCGATTTTATTATTCACTGCCACTGATTGTGGTGAACTGCCTTCCATTTTAAACATAATATAGCCGTTGTTCCAGGTCCAGAACATGCCATTCAATGGGTCAAGCGCATCTGTTTGTGCACCGCTTACATTTTTCAGGCTGTCTACTCCAATTAAAAAAGAGAGGGCGGTGTAAGTGCCTGAAGCGAGGTAAAAAGATATGCTCGCGGAAGTACTGTCTGAACCATCGACCAGGTGATAGCTTTTTGGTTCAGCATGCCATTGCTGACTGGTGGTTTGTAAAGCAATATTACTGATGTAATATTTTAGCCGGTTTACAGAAAAATTTTCTTTCCAGCAATTGGTATATACCGAATCCAAAACAAATGGTTGATTACTTGCATAGTTTAAAAAGCTAATTTTTATATTGGGCGGTTGAGCTTTTACAGTTGATGCCGGTAAAAAAGATAATACGTAGAAAAGAAGAGAAAGACACAAAGCTGTTTTCATCATTTACAATTTAACTTTCATACGGGTTTGTTTTATTTCACCCGATTTCTTTTTGGTATTGATCCTTTTTTCTTTTGCAGCTTTATTTGGTTTGGTAGGTTTTCTTTTTT
>JBDUAY010000536.1:0-3642 GCA_040004415.1 Bacteroidota bacterium
TCCACCAGTACCATAAGGATGCGCCAGGATAGCATTCCAGAAATCATCAAGTCCTGCACCCAATCCGCCGTCGTATAAACCATGCATAAATTCAGTAGGGAAAAAAACGTCTTTCCCATACAAAGCAGAATTGATTACATAATTATAGTCAGGATAATGTTTGGTATCGGTGCCATTAAATTTTTCCCAGGGATGAATCACCAATCTTTTTTGTGGATCGTACAACGCATAATCATTGTCAAGGGCACGGTTCCAGCCGCCTTCATTGCCGTTGTCCCAAATCACTACAGAAGGATGGTTAACATCTCTCTCTACCAATTCTTTTACCAATGGCCGGCCGGCAATAGTATCGTATGATGCCTGCCACCCGGTTAGCTCATCCAGTACAAACATACCCAGTGAATCGCAGGCATCTAAGAAATGCTGGTCAGGCGGATAATGAGACATACGCACTGCATTCATGTTCATCTCTTTCATTAACCCAATATCGAGCAGGCTAATGTCTTTACTTAATGCACGGCCTGTTTCGGGCCATTCGCTATGGCGGCAAACGCCTTTGAAAATTACCCTGGTGCCGTTAACATAAAAACCGTCCTGCTTACGGAGCTCCGCTGTTCTAAAACCAAATTTCTGTGTGAATGTGTGTACAATGCCAGTTGCATTTCTGATGGCGAAGATTACCTTGTACAAATGAGGAGATTCAGGATTCCATAATTGCGGATTGGGAAACTGTTGTTTTAAAACTGATTTCTGCTCTTGCTGCGAAGTCGTTACCGTGAATCGTTCTCCAACATTTTTGCCGTCCAAAGTTTGCACCTGTGCTTCTATGTTAGTACCCTCACCCGTATTAACAGCATATACTTCTGCGTTAAAGCTGCCATCAGCTTTGGCATCTATGGCAACCCGGTCAATGAACGTACCAGGAACAATCTCCAGGTATACGGGCCGATAAATACCACCCAGCGTCCAGAAATCGCCATTACGTTCTGCCCTGTTTACAGAAGCCTGTGCGGACATTTTACTAACCGTTACTTCCAGCAGGTTAGTCGCACCAAATTTTATCAGGCTGGTAATATCATATTTAAACCGGTAAAAACCTCCCTGGTGAACCGGTCCTGCCAACTTACCGTTTATTTTCACTTCTGTATCTGTCATGGATCCTTCAAACACGATAAATACCTTTTTAGCGCGCGACTGCTTTGCAAGGGTAAACCGGTATTTATACAAACCCTGTTCATCCGTTTTTACTTTATCATGGCCGTAACTATATCCACCAAAACTTTGCTGTTCCCAATTGGAAGGCACGGCTATTTTTGTCCATTTACCACTGTTCATTCCTTTTGTGCAAAAGAAATCCCATTGAACGGTATGATCTTTATCTGTTCCCGACAAATACTGCTGAACAGTCGATTGCGCCGTTGCGTAAAAAACTATTCCGGATTGCAACAGCAATAGCTGCATTATTTTTTTCATGATTCTATTTGTAGCGGTAAAGTTTTACATGCTGAATGCTGTAATGGTCCTGCGGAAATTTAAGTCCTGTGCCCGACCAGGTACTGGTATGCACTTCATCGCCGTTTAATCTCCGGGCTGGTATCCATACTCCATGGTCAAAACTGCCTTCGTCTGCATAATCAATAGCAACCAATGGCATATCTTTCCCGGTAACGGTAAACATCAAATCAAATCCTTTACCAGCCACCATAAATTCATCCGCCCCCGTTTTTATGATAATGCCGCCTGCAACCGCAGATTTCACCGGCCACGAACTCAACCTTACTTCCAAATGATAACCACCCAGATCAAATATTCTTACTGGTGTTAGTGTATCTGCCAATATACCGGCCATGCTGCCATCGCCCTGGTGTTGCAAAATGAGTTGTTTAAGCTGATCAAGTACCTTATAACTTTCACTCATTGCAGCATCTGCCCGGTAATCGCCGTCAATTCCAAACGGGGAGAAACACATGGCATCATGCTGGCCAAAGGCAAAGAACGCCCGTGCTGCACCAATGTTACCGCCGCGCGTTTCCGGTATCAGCAATGGATTGCCATTGCGGTGATATTGTTCACATACCCATTCAAAATAAGGCATGTAAATATCAGGTACAATCATGTCGATTGCCGGCGCTGCTGCGCGCCATATATCCATTACCTGCGGAAGCGGTCCACCACTCGGATATTTTCCGGGCCAGGCGGTTTCAGGTTGTTTCAACCATGCATTGACAAACATGGGTATAGGATATTCCTTTTTTCCTGCTGCAGCTACCCGTCCAATGTATTTTGCATAATGATATGCCATAAATAATTCTTCCGTATAATAAGAGAATGCTTTCCAGTCGTTATTATTTAAACCTGAGCTGCCGAATATTTCCTGCCAGCTGCCACTTGTCTTTGATCCGGCCGCTTGCCATGCTGTCTTCAGTTCAGGTGTCAATGTTGCTTTGTTGGTCGACAAATACCCTGTTAGTTCCTTTGGTACAGGGCTGGTAAAGGCCTTATTAGCAACACTGCTGTAATCACGGTTAGCATTAAGGATACCGACTTCATTTTCTACCTGCACCATGATTACCGTTTGGAATTGCTGATCAGTTTCCCGGATATGTTTCATAAGTGCAGCAAAGGCGGTTGCATCAGCATTACAACTGTTATCACTAAACGCAGATAATATCTCCAGCGTTTTACCCGACTGGTCTTTTACGCGAGGGTAGGTATCTGTATCCTTTTTTACCCATGACGGCATATAAGTAGAGGCGCTGTTTTTCCAACTGGCAAACCAGATAATAATAAGGTAAAGTCCATGCTGGCGTGCACCGTTGATCATGCTGTCTACAAGCGTAAAGTCGAATTTACCCTTTTCCTTTTCGATCAGCTCCCATGAAACAGGGGCAACTACAGTGTTCAGGTTTTTATCTGCGAGCATTTGCCAGAGTGGCCGCATGTAAGCAGCATCGGAAGTACTGGAATTATGTAATTCTCCGCATAGCATTAAAAACGGCTTGTTATTAACCATTAATTGGGTGGCCGATCCCTGCTTTTGTAAATGCGGGATAGAAATACTTTGTGCCGTAACTGTTATCAGTGAAAAAAAGTAACCAAAAATAAAAAGTATTTTCGTGCAGGTTAAGTTTGAGTAGAAAGAAATGGCACATTAAATTTCACGTAAATAGCATGCCGGTTATCGTTGTAATCCAAATTCTTCCATCAATCCCTTTTGATCAAGCAGGTGAATAGAAGAAGCCGGTCCCAGATCCGCGTTTCCGCTCCATGCACGCAGGGCCCACACAAGTTTTTTGTCGCGTGTGACTTCCAGCACTTGTACCGTTTTTCGCCAGTCACTTGTATCTTTCAGTCCCGCACACCAGTTGCATATAATGGTATTTCCATTATCCAGGCGTGTTAATTCCTGCACATTAAAAATACGGATACCCGGTACATCCTTTTGTGTGAATTCCCATACGATCTCACCTTTGGGATTCACTTCCCGCGCAAATCCCTTTCCATCACCGCTTATCAATGTATTGCCATTCTTTAGCCGAACTGCTGCCCACGCGCCTGGAACAGTCACCTGCCAGATGACAGTTCCATTACCATCATATTCTATCACTTTGCCCGACATCTCCGGTATTAAAAAAGTACCGG
>JBDUAY010000149.1:0-12277 GCA_040004415.1 Bacteroidota bacterium
GGCCAGGTTAGTTTTGATGAAGTACCGGTAACGCAGATGCGCAAAGCAATTGCAAAGAGTTTGTCAGGCAGTTTGTTTACCGCGCCGCATTTTTATGTTACCATGTCTATTGATATGGACCAGGCCGTTGAAAGCCGTGCCAAACTAAATGAAGTAAGTAAAGTAAAAATATCTTTCAATGATATGGTGCTGAAAGCATGCGCCATTGCATTGAAACAGCATCCTTCGATAAATAGTAGTTGGCTGGGCGATAAAATCAGGGTTAACCACCATGTAAATATTGGCGTTGCAGTTGCTGTACCCGATGGATTACTGGTTCCCGTGGTTCGTTTTGCAGATACAAAAACATTCAGCCAGATTGGTGTTGAAGTAAAAGAATTTGCACAAAAAGCGAAAGATAAAAAATTACAGCCGGCTGATTGGGAAGGCAGCACGTTCACTATTTCTAACCTGGGCATGTTTGGCGTAGACGAATTTACCGCCATCATTAACCCACCAGATTCATGTATACTGGCCGTTAGTGCCATCCAGCAAATACCGGTTGTAAAAGACGGGCAAATAAAAATTGGTAATGTTATGAAAGTAACATTAAGCTGTGATCACCGCGTTGTAGATGGTGCCAGTGGTGCGGCATTTTTGCTAACGTTAAAAAGCTTACTCGAGGAGCCTCTTAGGATGTTAATCTAAAAGACATTTTTTATTAATAAAGAAAAGTTCCGCCATTAATGGCGGAACTTTTTTATGCAACAGCAATTATAACATATGGGAGGTTCCGCATTAAATTGTTTATGGTTCAATCTTCATAATCCTTTTTATTATACCTTGAAAGCTATTTTAGATCATAGTTATGTTCAAAAAAAAATCCCATGCTGCTGCAGGAAGGTACTTTGTGAAATAAAAGCGAAAAAAAATAATTAACCGGTATAGCTCAATCTTCATTTACAAAAACAATATTTTTTGTGCTTGAAATCAGGCCTTAGTGTACAGAACTGATGTATATTTATTACGTTTACCAGCGGCTTGGGCATATTTATTAAACCGTTGGCATACTCATTTTAAGAGAACCAATTGAATGGCACTTAAAGATAAACTACCGGTTAGCTACCTGCTTTTTACAACCAGGGGACGTATCAACCGGTTAACCTACTGGATTGCGGCAGTATTTATCTGGACCAGTTTTTATGTTCTCTTTAACCTGCTTGAATATACTATTTCGTATGCGGCTACATGGATAATTTATCCGGTGCTATTTTGGGCATTGATTGCCACTGCTACCAAAAGATTACACGACAGTAATAAAAGCGCACGCTGGCTCTGGCTGATACTGATCCCCGTGGCAGGTGCATTGATTTTATTTTACCTGCTGGGCTTTAAAAAAGGAAATGTATTGAGCAATCAATTTGGTTTCGTTCCGGGAACCGCGCCAGGGTATTTTAAAAATGGCATTGCAGAAGAAATCCCGAATCTGAAAACGGATGGAAGAATAGTCAATGATGTTACCCAATTAAATCCAATATTAGTTTCAAAAGTTGAAGCACCTATAACGATAGAAGAATTGCAAAGTATTGTAAGGAATGCAGACAGGCCTGTTTCAATTGGCGGCGGGCGGTTTAGTATGGGCGGACAAACAGCCAGTCATAACAGTATTCATATTGATATGAGAAAGCTGAATAAAGTAATGGCATTTTCAGCGCCGGATAAAACAATTAAAGTTGAAGCTGGTATCCGTTGGTGCGATATTCAGCAGTTTATTGATCCGCATAACCTGAGTGTAAAAATCATGCAAACCTATGCCAACTTTACGGTGGGCGGTGCGTTGAGTGTGAATTGCCATGGGCGTTACATCGGGATGGGGCCGGTTATTCTTTCTGTAAAATCGCTGGAGGTAGTTCTGGCAAATGGAGACCTGGTTAAAACATCTGCAACTGAAAATTCTGAACTATTTTTTGCCTGCATCGGATGTTACAATGCAGTAGCCATTATTGCCGTTGTTGAATTTGAACTGGAACAAAACCTGCCGGTTAAACGTATTCAAAAAAAGATGAACCACCGGGAATACAAAAAATTCTTTTTTGACAATGTAAGAGAAAACGATACTGTGGTATTTCATAACGGGGATATATACCCGCCTTTTTATAGAAATACCCGGGCAGTCAGCTGGATAAAAACGAATGAAAAACCGAATGAAAAAACAAGGCTCATGCCACTGGCCGCTGCGTACCCAATTGAAAGATATTTTATCAGCGCATTCAGCAAAAGCAATTTTGGCAAATGGCGGAGAGAATATATTATCGATCCACTCGTTTATCTTGGTAAAAAAATTCACTGGAGAAATTATGAGGCAGGATATGATGTAGCGGAACTGGAACCAAGGTCAAGAAAAAAAAGCACGTATGTTTTGCAGGAATATTTTATACCGGTTGCGCATTTTGATGAATTCTCGGCATTGATGGCAGAAATTTTCATACGGTACAATGTAAATGTGCTAAATGTATCTATCCGGCACGCAAAAAAAGATAGTGGCTCTTTACTGGCCTGGGCAAGGGAAGAAGTGTTTGCTTTTGTTGTTTGGCATAAACAATGGACGGATGAAGTGGAGAAAAACAAAGTAGGCATATGGACAAGGGAATTGATAAGCGCTGCCATATCTTTAAACGGTGCTTACTATTTGCCCTACCAGGCACATGCTACGGCTGCACAATTTCACCAGGCATACCCGACCGCAAAAAAATTATTTGACATGAAAGCAAAGCTGGATCCCGGCTTTAAATTTAAAAATATTATCTGGGATACTTATTATCAAAAAAAATGAAATTATGAGCAATAACCCCTCTGAATTTAAATCTGTTTTTTTCAATCCTGTATGGAGTGATAAATTTTACCGCTTCCTGCAAATTATTTTTCATTTGTACCCGGAAAATAGATTTCATTATCTGATTGCATCAAAAAGCAAAGAGAACAGTACGGATGAAGAAATTTATACCGCTGTTCAAAAAGAGTTGCCAAAAATTAAACCGTTTTTATCTGAACTAACATTTGCTTTGCCTGCACTAAGAAAACAAAAAAAAGAAATGTCAGGCCAGGTACTGCAACTGCTCGGTGATAAAAAATACATTAATGGTTATCTCGAAATTGGATCCACTGGCAGATATATCAGTGAGTTAAAAAAACACATTCATTTAACAGGAAATATTTATCTCACAAATGATATTGCACCCAATAACAGTGTAGCAGATATTTTTGAAAGAGGCAGGATACGTAAACTGGGCGAATTCTTTCCATTACATGATTACCGCCCGATAAGCACGTCGCAAATTCCGGACGAAAGTATTGATTTGGTAACGTGTCATATCGGTTTACATCATTGTCAGCCAAATTTATTGGAAGGCTATATAAAATCAATCAAAAGAATTTTACGGACCGGAGGCGTATTCATTCTGCGTGATCATGATGTAACAACACCCGACATGGCCACCTTTGTTTCCCTGGTGCATACAGTGTTCAACCTCGGGCTTAAAGTGCCCTGGGAAACCGACCTGTCAGAATTTAAATCCTTTAAATCAATAACAGAATGGAGCAAAATAATTTCATCTTACGGTTTTAAAGATTCAGGCGAAAGAATTTTGCAGGATAAAGATCCATCTGATAATGTACTCGTCTCCTTTACTAAATTATAATCAAATGACCAGGTTGCTGATACTCACATTTGTTTCGGTGTTGCTGGCTGCACTAATATTTACGCTCAAAAAAAGAGCACCCGCCACCATCGCCGCAGGAAAAGGACTGGTGATAAAAAAAGAATGGCTGGCCATCAACAAAAGTCCGCTTACACCGCAAAAAGATTGCCGTCCGCCGGATCAAACATTCCTGACTTTTCCTGAATGGTTCCTTGTATTCAGTCCGGAAGAGCAGGCTAATTATTTCAAACAGCATACCGCTACCAGTTTTCCATTTATGAAGCATACTGCGCAAATATGGCAGAGCTATAAAATTGTAAAAGATCAAATCAAAGATAATTTTCCGGTAAACCGCGGCTATCATTTTATGATCTGGGTTATTGGGTCCAGTGCTTCTGTTGAATATTCTGTTAAAGCATTATATGAAACGATTATCGGAAGAATGACGGATACACACGCGGTGCTGACAGACGAAGACAAATTTAATGCAGTATTTACGCAGGATTATGTTGATTTTATAAAAGATCGTCCCTGGTATGAATTTAATTTTAAAACACGGCTCAAATATTTATGGCGCAGCGTTCCTTTCAACGGCAAATATTTTTTCAGGAAAATAGAACGAAGGTATGCGCTCACGTCGGAGCTATTGGTTAAATGGGCCTATGGTAAACTGATAGGGCTCGGCACCAAAACAGTGTATGACGCAGCGCTGCCAACAACGGCGGTTGTGCTGGACGTTTTACCTAAAAACAATTCATCATTGCAGGTAACCACGCAATTCCCCGACGATTGTGTATTGGTTTATCTTCCACGGTACGACAAGTTTAATGCAGCAGCAGTTGAAGTAGCAAAAGGCGGTAGCAATTTTAAAGAAATTGCCGGCAACAATTCTGCTATCCTGCTGACTATTTTATTGCCATCAGCGGATACAACAATATTTGAAGAAGCGCAACTGGTATTTAAACAACCGGTTGCATCAGATTTGTCGATGCAGCGGATTGCCCTGGCGGTTCCTGTTCCGCAACTAAGCAAATTACTGCTGCAGTTAAACGCGTCCAATATTAAAATTGAGCATGTTTTCGACTATTGATTTTTGTTGAACCGTTCCTAAAAAACAATACCGCTTTTCCCAAAACGGAAAGGTTTTCTCATTTCGGTCTATTGTATAAAAAACTGAACCCGCTATTACCCAAAACATATTTTCCCGGCAAGCAGCGTATGTTTGCAATACTAATACCGCTGATAAAGAGCAGCAACAGAACAGCAGTTCAGAAATAATAACCGAGTATTTCTAATCGCTCATAAATAAGATTCCTTCCGGGCAGCCCTGTACCAATAGTTGCCGTATACCATAAAGTTTTATTACCTTGAATAAACATGCAGAAATCCACTATTCAGCTACTGCGCTTTCATTTTTCTTTTTTCCTGCTGCCGGTCTATTTATTTGCACTCAGCCGTGTGCCGTACACAAATTGGTGGCACGCATTGCTCATTTTTTTTATTCTTCATTTACTTGTTTACCCTGCCAGCAATGGTTACAACAGCTATATGGATCGCGATGAAACAAGTATAGGGGGCGTTGAAAAGCCTATGGCTCCTACCCTGGAATTATATATTGTATCCTTACTAATGGATTTGATTTCTGTTGGTCTCAGTCTCATAATAAGTTATTGGTTTGCGTTGGGGATTTTGCTCTACATACTCGCTTCCAGGGCTTACAGTTATCGTGGTATACGGCTAAAAAAACATCCATTCATTGGTTATCTCACCGTAGTAATATTTCAGGGTGCTGTAACTTTCTGGCTGGTCTACTATGGTTGTCACGAACCGTTGGAACCAATCACTTTCCAGGTTCCGGTAACAGGTATGCTAGCCAGCAGTTTGTTGATTGGCGGCTTTTACCCGTTAACTCAAATCTATCAACACGCCGCCGATGCAAAAGATGGCGTTGAAAGTATCAGCAGCCGGCTCGGATACCGCGGCACCTTCCGCTTTACAGCCATTGTGTACAGTTTTGCTTTTATAGTGCTGGCTTATCACTTTTTTTCTGCGCTGGACTGGAATAAATTTTTCGTTTTGGCAACCTGCATGCTGCCAATTCTCGTATATTTCTTTATATGGGCACGAAAAGTGTGGAAGGATACAGCATCCGCCAATTTTAGCAATACGATGCGCATGAATATTATTGCATCTGTCTGTACAAATCTGGGGTTTCTAATTCTTGTTATCTGGAAAATAATTAGTAATTGAGTAAAATAATATCGATAGGCACAGCGATACCGGCGCATAAGCATCGCCAGGAAGATATCATGCATTTTATGCAGGATGTGTATGCTATGAATGAAACAGATAAACGAAAATTAAGATTTCTTTATCACCAGAGCGGTATTGAAACCCGTCATTCGGTGGTCGCCGATTATAATAAAAATATAAATGAATGGAAGTTTTATCCCCATTCAGAAAATCTTGAACCTTTTCCTTCGCTGGAGCTAAGAATGATTTGGTACAATAAATACGCTCCCCCTTTAAGCGTAGATGCAATAAGAAACTGTATAGACGGATATATACCTGCCAAAGGCATCACCCACCTTATCACTGTAAGCTGCACAGGTATGAGCGCCCCCGGCCTCGATTTGCAGGTAATGGAACTGATGGACCTGCCGAAAAATATCTATCGTACTTCGATCAATTTTATGGGATGCTACGCTGCTATTCATGCCATGAAACTGGCAGATGCAATCTGCAAACATGATGTTGATGCCAAAGTAGTAATTGTTTGCACTGAACTGTGCACCCTTCATTTTCAGAAAGAACCTACTACAGATAATATTGCTTCCAGTTTATTATTTGCTGATGGTGCAGCAGCAGTATTGATTACGCATAATTCATTTAACAAGCAAGGCCTTTATATTGATAACTTTTATTCTGAAGTGGTCGCAAAAGGTAAAAAAGATATGGCATGGGAATTATCCAGCACTGGTTTCCTTATGACATTGAGCGGTTACGTTCCGGAGCTTATTGAAGAAGACTTTGAATCATTGGTTGGCCGGGCACTGCAACATGCAAAAAAAACAACAAAAGATATTACTGACTGGTGCATACATCCTGGCGGCAGAAGAATAGTTGACTCCATCGCCAAAACATTACACCTTCCTCAAACTGCACTGCAACCAAGTTATGATGTAATGAGAGACTATGGCAACATGTCTTCTCCTACAATCCTTTTTGTACTGAAAAAAATTATGCAGCAAAATAAAAGGCAATCGTCCGGGATATTCGGGGCAGCTTTCGGTCCGGGACTTACGATGGAAACATTTGTACTGTCTGCCAGCTGAGTTATTATTTGAATTTTATCCCGAACATCCGGGGTAAATTTTCAATGCCTGTACCTGAAAATCGTTAACCTTGCGGGGTGGATTAATTAAAAACAAGTTTTAACGGCTGACAATTAATTTTAAATTTATACTTCAAAATTTATAATTGAATTTCTCTTCCCGTTCATACAAAAAAGAATTACTTGACGGAGACAATATTCCTTTTGCTGACATACAGCAAAATATGCAGGAATTGAATTTTATCAATACCTATCTGGGCGGACATGCGATTACAATAAAAGGATTCAAACAAATTTTAGCGAACAGGAAAAAAATAACGGTTTGCGAAATTGGTTGTGGTGGCGGAGATAACCTGCTGGCGATTTATAACTGGTGCCGCAAGAGTAATATTGAGGTGCAGCTTACGGGGATCGATTATAATAAAGACTGTATAAATATTGCTGCCGCAAGATTACCTGAAACCCATACCCGGCTGATTACATCAGATTATAAAGAGTCATTTTTTGATAATAAACCAGATATTATTTTTTCTTCACTATTCTGCCATCATTTTACAAATGAAGAACTGCTGTTTATGCTTATCTGGATGCAGGAAAATGCAGCCGCAGGTTTTTTCATTAATGATTTGCACCGGCATTTTTTAGCATTTTATCCGATAAAAATTCTTACACGTCTTTTCTCAAAATCTTATCTTGTAAAGAATGATGCGCCGCTATCTGTAGAAAGAGCATTTATAAAAAAAGACTGGATTGATTTACTGGAAAAATCAGGTGTTAAACCCTATACAATTACGTGGAAATGGGCTTTTCGCTGGCTGATAATAAGCCAGGTTGCATAAGCAAATAATTATGAACAGCATTGCTACTCAAACATCCTCCTTTGCAACGCCTTTTGAAAAAGAGGGGATTATTTATGATGCAGCCATTATTGGGGGCGGTCTTGCTGGTTTGTCGCTGGCCATTCAATTGGCAAAGGAAAATTTTCGTGTAATTGTTATTGAAAAAGAAGTCTATCCTTTTCATCGTGTTTGCGGCGAGTATATCAGTTTTGAATCCTGGAATTTTTTGGAAGGACTCGGGTATCCTCTAAGTGATATGGATTTACCCGTTATTAAAAACCTGGTTGTATCTGCACCCAACGGCAATACAGTAACGCATGCATTAACACTGGGTGGGTTTGGCATCAGCCGGTATAAAATTGATGCTGAACTGGCGCAAATAGCAAGAGAAAGCGGTGCTGCTGTGCAGGAAGATGAAAAAGTAAAAGACGTAATTTTTGATGGCAGACTGTTTAATGTACAATGCACGTCGTTCTCCATTACAGCAAAAGTGGTTGCGGCCGCTTTTGGTAAACGCAGTAACCTGGATGTGAAATGGAAAAGATCATTTGCAGCGCAGAGGCCCGGCAAATTCAACAATTATATCGGCGTAAAATATCATATAAAAACAGACGCTTCCGCCGATACCATCGCGCTGCATAATTTTGCCGACGGATACTGTGGCATGTCTCAAATAGAAAATAATTATTATTGCCTTTGTTATTTAACCACTGCACGTAATCTTAAGCAATCCGGCAACAGCATTGCAGCCATGGAGAAAGACATTCTGTACAAAAACCCCCACCTGAAAAATATATTCTCAACGGCCACATTTATACGTAAAGAGCCCGTCACAATTGCCCAGGTAACCTTTACAAAGAAAGAACAGGTAGAAGATCATGTGCTGATGGTTGGAGATGCCGCTGGTATGATTACACCTTTATGCGGCAATGGAATGAGCATGGCGCTGCATGCCAGTAAGCTGGCAGCAACGTCAGTAACGGCTTTTTTGCGGCATAAAATATCAAGGGTGGAAATGGAAACGGCCTACAGCACAGAATGGAACGCTGCATTTGCCAAACGGCTTCGGACCGGCAGGTTTATACAACGTATGTTTGGCAGACCATCGCTTACTAATTTATTTATTGCTATATTGAAACCGTTTCCAAAAATTATAGCATATTTGATACGGCAAACCCATGGGGAACCCTTTTGAAAACAACGCGTAATTGAAGTACTAACTTATGAAGCATTTGTTATTTACTGCCTGGCTTAGCCTGCTTGCAACGTTTGCAGTTAATGCACAAAACTATCAGGCCATCCAGGGTTCATCTTATGCAGGGGCGCTGGGCGTACATAACAATCCTGCTTCAATCGTAAACACCCCTTTTTCATGGGATGTAGTACTTTTGGGTGCACAATTAAAAAACAGCACCAACGCTTTTAGTATTCATGATTATTCTTACCTGTCGTCCCCGGCCAATTCATTGTATCATATTGATAATGGCCAATACAGCCGCAAAACCAATATAGACTTTAACCTTAACCTGCTAAATGCAAGGATAGCATTGAACAGGAAAAGCAGTATTGCCTTTGGGGCAAATATCAGGAGCTATACAAACCTGCAAACAAGCGACTATAATTACAGTGACACCTCACGCGGCGCGGCTGATTTTTTGAAAATCAACCAGGGTATTACAAGTGTGAATGGCAAATTACTCAGCAGCAGCTGGCTGGAAGTTTATATCAGTTATGCACGTACGCTTTCTGACAATGAATTTGGAAGACTGAATGCTGGCATTTCAGTAAAAGTAAGTCGCGGCATTTCGGGGGCTTATGCAAATATTGACAATGTGAATTTTTCACAAACAACTCAAAACAACACACCCGCCTACAGTATCAGTTCTGCCAATATTTTATATGGTTATTCAGCTACCTATGATCACTGGCAAAGCAGCAACAGCGCGTCTCAAAATGTAAAAGAATTACTGAGCAATGCAGAGGGCGGAGCATCTTTTGACGCCGGTATAGAATATCTGATAAAAGCGCAGGGCACCACCAGTTTTAATGATGAAGAAGATTATTTTGATTATGATTGGAAAATTGGGCTTTCATTACTGGACATTGGCGGCAGCCAGTACAAATATGGAACACAGAGCCGCATGGTTAGTGGAATAAAAACAAATATCATCGGGCTCACACTGGATAAAACATTTGATTCTACTGTAAATTCTGTTAGCCGGTTTAACGATAGCCTGGCTACACTTGTAAATATAGCCCAGGCCCAGGGAAAATTTACCGTTATCAATCCGATGCGGATGGTCGTGAATGTTGATCATTATCTCACAGGTAACTTCTATATAAATGGTGAGCTATCAGTCAATATTCCGCTGACTTCACTAAAAAAAGGCTACTTACAAGTGAAAGAAATCAACTTGCTTACAATAACGCCCAGGTGGGAAAGAAAAAGATATGGCTTTTATTTACCCATTCAATTCAACAATCAGCATCAGTTCTGGATGGGCGCCGCTGTTAAAGCTGGTCCACTATTACTCGGTGTTCATAACCTTGCAAATCTTTTTGGAAAAACATCTACGCAAAATGGCGGGGGTTATGTTGCACTTATTTTACGCGCGCCCAAAGGCCTTCATGGTAAAACTGATAAAAGATTAGACTGCCCGAAGCCCATTTGGTAAGCAATTTTCTATTTAAAACTCCATTTCAAATCCAGCATGGCCATTTCCGTTTCAGGTGAAATGAATTAATTTTTCAATAAGTTTTGAAAATTCAGAAATAATATTTAGCTTTATGGTATAAAAAAATGCCATGAAATTAACCGATGCCAAATTGCAGTTTATTGCTTCCTGGGGAGCTTTTGGCACCCATTGGGGCATCAACAGAACCATGGCGCAGATACACGCCTTACTGCTGGTAAGTGCGGACCCGCTTAACCAGGATGATATTATGGAACAGCTGAGTATCAGCCGCGGTAATGTTAATATGAATATTCGTGAATTGATCGACTGGGCCCTGGTAGATCGTGTACTGGTACCAGGCGAACGGAAAGAATATTTTACCGCTGAAAAAGATATTTGGAAAGTATCACGTCTTATTATTAAAGAAAGAAAAAAACGCGAGTTAGATCCAATGTTGAAATTGCTGGAACAGTTGAAAGATGTGGATGGCGATAAAAAAGATAAACATGTAAAACAATTTGTAGATACCGTGACCGGCATTAAACGTTTCGGCGAGCAGGCAGATAAAATGCTGGACGTAATGATTAAAGCCGATGAGAACTGGTTTGTGGGCAGCCTGATGAAGTTCTTTAAATAAAATTCGTTATTTACCGAAGCTGTTTCAACAACAGCTTTTATTCGGTATCAAGATTTCATTATTTTCTGAAACTTTAGAATTTATGAAACATATAGGTTTCCCTTTCAAATATTTTTTTTTATTACAGGCCCAGTATTGGCGTCTACAATTAAATTATACACCAGGTCAGATAAAATTATCAAATGAAAAATAAAAAAATAGTGATCGCCGGTGGCACCGGGTTTATTGGTCAGGCAATGGCTGCATATTTCGGAAAAGAAAATCATATTGTTATCATCAGCAGGCAGTCTGTAAATAGTCATACTAACAACTATACGAATGCGCTGCTGACACCAGAACAGGGATATAATATTACTTACCGGCGCTGGGATGGCGCGCATACAGAAAAACATTGGACGAGCGAGCTGGAAGCAGCTGACATCATCATTAACCTTGCCGGCAAAAGTGTCAACTGCAGATATAATGAAAAAAACAAAAAAGAAATATTCAACAGCCGGGTAAATGCTACCAGCGCTATTGGTGAAGCGATTCGCAATTGCATTGTTCCTCCCAAATTATGGATCAACGCTGCTTCTGCCACTATTTACCGCCATGCAGAAGACCATCCGCAAAACGAATACAATGGTGAGTTTACAAACGATTTCTCTGTACAGGTTTGCAAACGCTGGGAGAAAACATTCGCAGATGAACGCACACCTTTCACCAGGAAAATTGCATTGAGAATGGCCATCGCATTAGGCAACGGGGGCGTAATGGTTCCTTATTTTAATTTATTAAAATCTGGCCTGGGCGGCCGGCAGGGAAACGGTAAACAAATGTATAGCTGGATACATATTGAGGATGTCTGCAGAAGCATTGAATGGTTTTACGATAACAAAGAATTGGAAGGCGTTTATAATTTATCGTCTCCAAACCCGGTCACAAATAATATTTTTATGAAGACCCTGCGAAAAATTACAGGAAATGTGATTGGTTTGCCTGCTTACAAATGGATGCTTTCAATAGGTTCGTTTATAATCGGCACAGAAAAAGAATTGTTGTTAAAAAGCAGGTGGGTATTGCCTGCTAAATTATTAGAAACTGGTTTTACATTTAAATTTCCATTGCTGGAAGAA
>JBDUAY010000537.1:0-3633 GCA_040004415.1 Bacteroidota bacterium
TTTAATTTTTCTATTGGATAATTGGATAAAGGTACTTTTCTAAAGGATGTTGGTCCCGATAGCTATCGGGATTTGATTAATGTTTGTTGAACATCAATCAACTTCTGGTACAAAGATATACCTGCTATGGCTCCTGCACAAGAGCATTACTGCCCGATTATGCATGTACGGAAATTACGGTAATAATCGTATAAATACGAAGCGATGACTTCGCAAGTTACAAGAGCGCCCGCTACACCACATACCATTTACTGTCATCATCAGTGCCGTAGGAGAGTCCGTTGCTCATTACATGAATGGTCTTACCGCTTTTAGCATCTGCATAATTTTTTTGCTCATACACCCTCACGCCATTGTTCTCCCTCGTGAGGTAAACTATTAATGAATTAAGCGTAGGTGCAATTTCGTGCAGCCACTGCTCTTCACTTTCTTTTACAAATGCCTGGCTCATATTATTGTTTTAATAAAGCACCCGAAAAAACTGTGCCTGTTTATGAAACTGCTTTCTTTACAACACTTTTTTACCTAATCAAAACTATCGGTACCGCGTGCACGATAAATGCCTCCACGTAAAACCAATATTGTTTTACCAAAAAAAAGCAACAGTACCCTGTCCTTAATTATCCGGCCCTGTATTAAATCATTTGCTAAATCATTACATTTGAAATACAAATTAAAATAGCATTTATGCCTCACATTAACCTGCCGGAGGAATATCCGGGTATTCGCAGCCTCTTTATGTTTAGCCCGGTAACGGCATTGCCGTTAAACAACCTGGTGCAAACACTGCTGCACGATCCTGCTACCTCCACGCTTACCCCTGGCGAAAGGGAATTAATAGCTGCCTACACCTCCAGCCTTAACGAATGTAAATATTGCTCCAACACGCATGGAGCTATTGCCAAATATCAGTTGGGTGGCAACAGCACGGTTGTAAAAGATATATTACAGCAGGATGTGGCCAATGCAGCTATCAGCAATAAATTAAAAGCCCTGTTGCACATAGCAGGCCGTGTGCAGCAAAGCGGCAAAAGTGTGTCCGAAGGCGATATTGCGCAGGCAAGAGAAGAGGGCGCTACTGATAGGGAAATTCACGATACGGTGCTGATAGCTGCCGCGTTTTGCATGTTTAACCGCTATGTTGACGGACTGGCAACGTGGGCGCCTGCCGATGATGCCTTATATGATGCCATAGGAAAACAGCGGGCGGCGGAAGGATACATGACAAAGCCATTCGTTGTAGATCATCCTGCATAAAATATAAATGAAACCATAATGCCTCACATTCCATTAAATGAAAAATTACCCGGCATTACCGGGCTGCTTGATTACAGGAAAGATACTGCCTTGCCTATAAGAGAACTTACCCAAATATTACTCCGCGGCCCATCTACCCTTACAGAGGGAGAGCGTGAGCTGATAGCCGCAGTAGTATCGCATGGCAATGAATGCGCTTTTTGCACGGCTGCGCATACCGCAGCAGCAGATGTATTGTTGAACGATACCACTATTGCAGAAAAGGTAAAGCATGAGCCCGAAGCCGCACCTGTAAGCGATAAAATGAAAGCATTGCTTGCCATTGCAAGAGCCGTTCAAAAAAATGGCAAGCTGGTAACGACAGCTATGGCGGATGAAGCGAGGGCACACGGTGCTACAGATATGGAATTGCACGATACCGTATTAATTGCTGCGCTGTTCAGTTTGTATAACCGGTATGTAGATGGCCTGGCAAGCATCACCCCGTCGGAGCCGGCTTTCTACGAAAGGCTGGCAGCCATACTTAAGGATAAAGGTTACTTGCCATCGGAGAACAGGTATGCAGATTTATAATTTATACTATTAGCTAATTTCTTTACCGGTACATTTTTTTATAAAGGGCACCAATAACAAAAACCTGTATCAGCACCATTACCTTGTTGCAAGCTCTATCCCTTACCAACTTTCTTAGTGAAACCCCCAACCTTCACTTGCACCTAATTGCGTTGCGAGATGTGAATAGATAGCGAAATCCATTATGCCAATTTGATAGCGCTTTATTGAAAAATGTTTGAATACCAATTGCGGTTTTATTTGCTATGATTTTTCCAGATTTTTAAATATCGTCCTTTACTTTTACAGTACGGACCGGCAATACTGATTAGCAAAACTGATCACATCATCTCATCAATAAATAACAAACAGATTATGCCTCTACAACAACGATTCTTTTTCTTCGCACTCATTTCTTTTTGCCTCATTAGTTGTGGCACCACCAAAAAAGTTCAACATTCGCAAACCTCCTTTGAAGAAGGTATCCACCAGATTAAGCACGTAGTAGTAATCTATATGGAAAACCACAGCTTCGATAATCTTTATGGAGAATTTAAAGGGGCAAACGGCATTGAAAATGCGATGAAAGGAAGCTTTATCCAGGTAAACCAGGAAGGCGAGCCCTATAAGTTTCTGCCCGAAATACCCAGAAATAGTTCTTTCCCTGCTAACCTGCCCAATAAGCTTTTTAATATTGATCAATATGTAACATCCGATAAGAAAACGCCGGATGTTACCCACCGTTTTTTAAATAACCAGTTGCAAATTAACGGAGGAAAGATGGATAAGTTTGCGGCATATAACGATTCCAGGGGACTGGCGATGGGGTATTATAATACGGAAAAATTACCGCTGTATCCGATGGCTCAAAAATACACGCTGTGTGACAATCTTTTTCAGAGTGCTTTTGGCGGTTCCTACCTCAACCATGTTTACCTGATTTCTGCGGCCGTGCCGGTGTGGCCGGATGCTCCGAAATCAATGACTGAAGGTGCGGATAATGCAGTTACGTCTGATGGCTATGCTGTCAATACTGTTTATCCTAAAAACCCACCTTACCCTCCCAATTCGGATACGTCAAAATTGTTGCCTCCGCAGATGATGCCGACTATCGGCGACCGGCTGAGTGAAAAAGATATCTCATGGGCATGGTATTCAGAAGGATGGGACAATGCGGTGGCAGGAAGGGAAAATAATTTTGCTTATAATCATGAGCCTTTCCTATATTTTGCGCGGTATGCACCAGGCACAGAAGGCAGAAAACACCTGAAAGATCAAAATGATTTTATTAAAGCAGCAGAAGAGGGTACCCTCCCCGCTGTTTCTTTTGTGAAACCCGGCGGAGGTAATGACGAACATCCGGGCGGCTCGGCAGTTTATCCATCTGAGCAGGGCGCAGTAAAGCTGATTGATGCGGTATTAAACGGGCCTGACGGCAAGGACGCGTTGGTTATTCTGACCTATGATGAGTTCGGTGGATTTTTTGATCATGTAAATCCTCCGGTTATTGACAGGTGGGGCCCGGGAAGCCGTATCCCTGCGATAGTTATTGGACCATTTGCCAAAAAAGGGTATGTTGATTCTACTCCTTACGAAACAGTTAGTATCCTTTCTTTTATAGAACAGCGGTGGGGATTGGAGCCGCTGGCTGAACGGGATAAAAATGCAAACCCTTTTAAAAATGCTTTGATCTTTAAGTAATCCGTAAACCGGAATAAGAATATGGGTATATGTTTAAGACGATCAGAATAATAGGTGTAATAATCACTGGAATATTTATTGTTAGTGGCAGCCCCTTTTATGCTGATAGTTCCCATCAAAAAG
>JBDUAY010000538.1:0-3630 GCA_040004415.1 Bacteroidota bacterium
TTATCACTGGTTTACTGACTGGAGCCGGGATACCATGATAAGTCTGCCCGGGCTTACGCTTAACACCCGCC
Organism: Bacteroidota bacterium; assembly: GCA_040004415.1. Lineage (GTDB taxonomy): Bacteria > Bacteroidota > Bacteroidia > Chitinophagales > Chitinophagaceae > JACMLD01. Next base: position 72 of record JBDUAY010000538.1, read on the forward strand.
GCTATGAAGATGCAAAAAAAATATTATCTGCTTTTGCGGGCAGCGTAAACCTGGGCATGCTGCCCAACCGTTTTATGGACAATGGAGAAGAGCCGGAATATAATACGGTGGATGGTACGCTCTGGTATTTTGTTGCCGTTTATAAATACTTACTGGCAACTGCAGATGAAGATTTTATACTGCATGAAATTTTACCGGTATTGAAAAATATTATCGACTGGCATTACAAAGGCACACGTTATAATATTCATGTATCTGCAGATGGATTGTTATACGCCGGCGAAAAAGGCCAACAGCTTACCTGGATGGATGCAAAAGTGGGTGATTGGGTAGTTACGCCGCGCATGGGCAAACCGGTGGAAATTCAGGCGCTCTGGTACAATGCATTAAAAATATATGCTGATCTGCTACGCCGTAATAACCAACCTGAAGACGCAGCCGCAGCAGATACAAATGCAGAAAAAGCAAGACAAAGTTTTGACGATCTTTTCTGGAATGCTGATGGCCATTATTTATACGATAATATAGATGAATATGGAAATCAGGATACTTCATTAAGGCCTAACCAGCTTTTTGCTGTTAGTCTGCCGTTTGCGCTCGTGGATGGTGAAAAGGCAAGAGCTTTACTTGAAATCGTAACAACACAATTATTTACCCCGGTTGGTCTAAAAACTTTGCCGGAGAATGACGCGCGTTATATCGCCGCGTACGGTGGCGATCAACGGCACCGGGATACTGCCTATCACCAGGGAACAGTGTGGAGCTGGCTGTTAGGACCGTATGTTGACACCATTATGAAAGTTAATGGCACTGCCGGCAAGGCAGAAGCAAAACAGATCATTGAAAATTTTCTCTATCATCTGAACGAAGCTTGCATTGGCAGCGTATCCGAAATATTTGATGCGGGGGCGTCGCATCATCCACGGGGCTGTATAGCACAGGCATGGGGCGTTGCAGAAATGCTAAGAGTGGTAAAGGATTATGAATTGAATACATTATTACACCAGGTTACTTCATAAAAATCACATTGCCGCGCAAGTACTTCACCATTTACTAAGCACTTTTGTTTTTGAAATAAACCCAATTAATTTCCTGTCTTTACCAAGTACTGGCAAATACCAGCCCTGCGTACGATTGCATGTTTTTGTTCATTCTTTATCCTTTAATGCAGGCCAATTTTTATCAGCCGTTTGAATAAATTCCTGTTGTTTTTTAAGCCACTTTTGCTGAACATCTTTATTGTAGTTAAGGTACAATTTACCACCAACGATCATCCACGCATCAGGATCGGTTGGCGCTTTGTGACCATCGGCCAATCCATATGCACAATAGCCACCATATTGCGGCGCATACTTTTCGGGATTGGCCTTAAAGGCATCCAGGTTCTCCTTATTTGCAAAAAACCAATTGCCAGCGTTCCAGGAAAATGAGAAATGGCTATCTCCTTTTACAGCCTTTCCATCTTTAAAATATGCTACTGCATCGTATCCATGAATCGCGCTTCCATCGGTGATAAACACCGGTGATTTTTGGGCAAAAACAGCGATTGAACTAAACAAGATCAAACCAAGTGCTAATAAATTCGTTTTCATATCATTTAATTTGAAGAGCAAAAGTAAACAGCTGCCTTATCTTCAAAAGTCTTTTAAACGACAATTAACATACCTGGCAGCTTTACCTTCACTACGCTTAAATAATATGTATTTATAAAACCACTATCGGCATTTACAAATGCCTGATCACCCTGCACGGATTGCCCGCTGCGACAACATTTGCGGGAACACTTTTGACTACTACACTCCCCGCACCGATTGTTGTATTATCACCAATAGTAATGCCTGCACAAATAATGCTTCCCCCGCCAATCCAAACATTATCACCGATAGTAACGGGAGAAGCAAGTTCAGGGCCTTTTATTCTTTCTGTTGCAATAACAGGATGATGCGCCGCATAAATCTGCACTGCCGGGCCAAGAAAAACAGTGTTACCCATTTTTATGTAATTACAATCCAGAAAAACACAATTGAAATTGGCAAAAAAATTATAACCCACTTCTATATGGCACCCATAGTCGCAATAGAATGGCGCTTGTATATCAATATTGCTTCCTGCTTTAATACCAAGTTGTTGCAATATCTCTAATCGTTTTTCTTTATCATACTTGGTTTGGTTATACGTATGCAATAATTTTCTTGCTTCAATACGTAAGAACATCAGTTCACCATCCCCGGCATCATACAATTCACCGGCTAGCATTTTCTGATACTCAGTCTTCATAAGTCTTTTTTATCCGGTGTAATAAATTCGTCTGCAGGAAGAAGATTATAAAAGTTAGCCCATTTTTTAACAAGCAAATTGATAAAGCGTTTTAAATAAATCTCGTTTAAAAAGTTATTCGACCAATTATCATAACGGCTGCATTGAATACCCAGGTAAAAGAAATACAGACCTGCACCAGCCGCGGGTATCAATTTTTTTTCCTCTTCACTAAGACACGTTACAGATTCATAACCTTTAAAAAAACTTTCTCTTTTCAAATTGAATTCATTCCCATCTTTCTCAGTGCTGTATAATTGCAACACGTAATATGCTATATCAAGTAAAAGCAATCCATTTCCACAGAAATCAAAATCAAAAATAGTGATGTCAGTACCATTACTAATGCTCATATTATCAAACCAGATGTCAATATGCACAGCTCCGCTGCGAAGCCTTTTTGTTCCTGCATCATGAAATGTTTTTTGCAGGTGTATTTGCAAAGACTTCATGTAGACCATTTCGTCTGTCTCTTCCGGCAAAAATTGTTTTAATTTTTCAAAAGGATCGACCAATAAAATTTCCGGCGTATATGTAACTCTTTCCAGCTGCATATGATCTGTAATTTTGTGCATGCTGGCCATAATCACGCCAATTTTATAATGCAATTCAGCCTGCATGTTCAGCGTCTTCTCTCCTTTTGCAAACGAAAACAGCACGCCAAACCGCAAACCTTCTGGTGCCTGCAAATGTTGAATATATGCGGATGACGTATCTGCAATTGCAAAGGACACCGGTATATTATTTTGCTGAAGTAAGCCCAGCAATCTTATTTCTTCTGCTATTTCTTTTTCCGTTCTCCAGTTAAGACTGTATACGCGAAAAATATATTTCTCTTCGCCAGCCGTAATCAAATAAGTATGGTTAATCCCTGTCTTTAAAATACGCGCAGTAACTGTATCATTGATTTTGTAATTATTCTGTACAAAGCTGGCAATGTGTACCGGGGCCAATGTAGAATCACAAACAGGAAAAACACTCATTAGATACATTTTTATGAAAGTCTGCAAAATAACGTAGCGCTACAATAGAAAAGCATTATCAAATAAGTAATACATCAATATAAATCCTGCAATAATTCTACGCAAATTAATAGCTCTTCAGGTATACTATTTATTTAAAGGCTTACCAGCTTCTTCCGTATCACTGTCAATCTTCCGCAATTTTAACGCACAAATCTGAATTAATTTATTTGCCTGGCTAATCTTTGCTGCAAGTTCCTCCAATGGAACGTCACCATCTT
>JBDUAY010000539.1:0-3624 GCA_040004415.1 Bacteroidota bacterium
AGCGGTAAATTCAACCCGTCGGGCCGAATGCCTTTTACAACTCCCATATCAGAAGAAGCGGTGCAGCAGCAGTTGTCGGATGTGCCGGGTGACCTCAAAGGACCTGCCTACCCGCTGTTTAAATACGGGGAAGGTATGGGCTATAAATAAGGCCTGATGCCTGTACGCTATTTGTCACTACAGGCAAAAATCTTCATACTATAATTTTCAATAAACATATAGACTTTTTCGCCGTAACTACTATCCATTGCGGACGGATACTGTTTACGGAAGAGCTTTATTTGGTCAGGCTGCTATTAAAGACTCAATCTTTAATAAAAAGGAAGAGATAGAAATGGGTTTCTCAATATATGCATCCGCTTCACAACCTTCCATTGCATCCTTTTCTTTCACCATAGCAGAAAACAACACTACCGGGATATGATCGTATGCATGGTTTTGTTTTACCTCACGGCAAATATCCCTGCCGTCATATGCGCCGATTAATATCCATGACCAGCAAATCAGGCTGCAACGTATCAATGACAGCAAGTACATTGGTGCCATCCTCCATTATAATGACTAAATAGCCTTTTGCTTTCAACACATGCCTGAGCAGCAACAATAAATCGGTATCATCGTCCACCAGCATAATCTTTTTCATACTGGTGTTAATTCATAAACAATGCCAATGAAATGCAGCCGGATAAACAGAAAAAGTGTCAGCAACCAGCCTGTTCTCTTTCGCTGCAAGCGCAGTTTTGTGTATTTATTTCCCGGAAGGCTTCCACTTCTTTACGATCTTAAATGCGGAACATCCGGCGCGGCTTCAGAAACAACCTTTTGGTCAACCGCTGCAAAACAGTCCATTAAAGTACAAACACGCAAGCAAGTGGTTGCACATCTATTATCCCCTGGCAAAACACCTGGCTCCTGCCCTCCTGCTGGTTTCGATCGCAGCAGGAGGTGCATGCGTGCTCGCCGTTACATGCTGATTACTGCATTAATTATCTTTGAGCCGAATGCAAACACACACGCTCATTGTATGCTTTTTGAAATGAACAACGCTGCAGGAGGAACAGGAAATGGAATCTCAGTGCAGAAATATCAAATTTAATTTTACAGCAGCAATCCGGTGACGCAGTATTTGACCCGCGCACACAGTAAAAACATTATTACTTTACGATAAACGAAATTTTTTGTTCGCCCGCTTTTAGAAAATAAACGCCTGGCGCGTAGTTCCCGAGATCGAGCTTGCTGTCACCTGCCGGTAATTTTTTATTCAGGAGGATTGCACCCTGGCTGTTATAAATGATTACAACAGATCCGGCCGTCATTGAAACCGTTATGCTGCGATCCGTAACCGGGTTGGGATATAATTTAATCAGCGGGCCACCGGTAAAACAGCTGACTGTTTTACTGTAGGTCATTTTTCCATCGAGATCAATTTGCGCCAGCCGGTAATAGTAGGTGTTCTTTACAATTGTTTTATCGGTGTACTGGTACTGTATTGTCGCAGTGCTGTTGCCCGCGGCCGTTACCTGGGCTACGGTGGCCCACTCGTTATTACCGGAATTTCTTTGCACCAGGAAAGCACGGGTATTCAATTCACCGGCAGTACTCCAGTTCAGCAATACGCTTCCGTTGCCGGCACCTGCGGCTGTAAAACTTAGCCAGGTAACGGGAAGGGTAACGGTATAGGTTATATCAATCCTGCCGCCACTGGTCCAGGCAATATTCGTATTCGATGTAGTCGTCGTCGCACCACTTACCAGGTTTCCACCAATATTACCTCCGTTGCCGGCCTGCTCACTCCCTGCTGCATGTGTTGTTCCGCCCAGTGAACCATAATTGCCACCGCCACCACCACCACCGCCGCCGCCGTCACCGCCAGGCTGTGTTCCCACGCCACCAACATTCAGGGTGCCATTGGCGGAATATGTATTGGTACCATTCTGACCCGACCCCGCGAGGTTGGCCATTCCACCACCACCACCCGCTCCTCCGGCGACTACTTTTATTACGGACGTAATCGTCATTACGGAAGCTGCCCCTCCTCCGCCGCCGCCGCCCGATGAACCGCTGGATCCCGCATTACCACCATCTCCACCCTTGTATGCGGCGCTATAAGAAGCCACCCCGCCGGTGCCACCCCCACTGTTCGTCACAGAATTCGCACCATTAACAGCCTGTCCGCCAGGATAAATTCCTACTACATTGCCAGCCGTCACCGCGAAGGAGGCCATCACGTATCCCACGTTACCGGCAGCCGGGTTGCTACAACCTGCCCCGCAATCCTGCCCACCTGTGCCCCCGGCGCCACCCCATACGGTAACCGCAATGGAACTCACGCCGGCGGGAACGGCCCAGGTGGTCGAAGTTGTGTAGGTGGTAGTGGTTTGAGCGCTGGCAAGAACGTGGCATGTAACAGCCATCACAAGTACGTATAACCGCATAGGAATGTGTTGTAGTGTTTACTAATCTGAGTACCTGCAATTTATCGAAAAAATATTTAAATGCCTTAGCATTAACGCACAAGCTGATAGCTACATTTTAGCCAGAAGCATGTGTAAATGTAATTATATATGTAAAATCAGTAGTGTTTCGATGTTGAATAAATAAGTTCTTTGAAATTATTGTCTGTATTGGGTTTGAGCGAATTTATAAATGGAAACGATTTGAAATTTGGCAAATATTAGCTTGTTTTAAAGTATTGACAATCAATACTTATGAATCAGGGCAAATATGTATTCTCTCAGTTAATGGAACTTGTTTCTCATAAAGCGTTTAATGCTTGCGTTGATCGATACAAAGGTGATTTTAAATCAAAGCAGTTTTCATGTTGGAAGCAATTTCTTTGCATGGCTTTTGGTCAATTAACTCACAGAGAAAGTTTATCAGATACTATACTTTGTTTACGTGCAAATGCAGGTAAACTATATCATCTTGGAATCGGTCAGGCTATTACCAAGAGCACTTTATCTAATGCGAATGCAATTAGGGACTATAGAATTTTTTCTGATATAGCAATGATATTGATTGAAGAAGCAAAATCATTATATCTACATGAAAGTGAACTTGAAGTGGATCTTAAAAATAATGTATTCGCAATCGACGCCACGGTAATTGATGTATGCTTATCTGCATTCAGTTGGGCGAAATTCAGAAAAACAAAGGGTGGCGTCAAGGTTCACGTTCAATTAGATTTAAAAACAGCTATTCCAGAATTTATCCAAATTACTTCTGCCTCCATTCATGAGGTAAATATTCTGGATAATATAACTTTTCAACCAGATAGCTTTTATGTTGTAGACCGCGGCTATACTGACTTTGAGGATTATACAAAATTCATAAAGCAAAAGCCTTTTTCATCATCCGTGCAAAAGATAATCTGAACTTTTCCAGGGTGTCTTCTATATCAACAAAGAAAAATACAGGTGTTTTATGTGATCAAACAATCCGTTTAAATGGCTACTATGCCTTAAAAGATTTTCCAGTACGAATGAGAAGAATAAAATTCTATGATGCCGAAAATGACCGGGTTCTAATTTTTTTATCCAACAATTTTGAATTGAAGGCTACAGAAATAGCACAACTCTATAAGCATAGATGGAAAATTGAATTGTTTTTTAAATGGATCAAACA
>JBDUAY010000150.1:0-12206 GCA_040004415.1 Bacteroidota bacterium
GTATTGGTAGGGCAAGCCTGGTGCAATGATTCTATGGTTTGATATATGACCTGCACGGGTATGTCCAGTCCTTCCGGAGTTATCAGTTGGGCAATCTTGTTTGAGATTTCTTCGGTAGTAAAAGGTTTATAAATCTGGCGTACTACATTCTCTGTGTGGAGCTGTCCTGTTCTTGCAAGCTCCAGGCAGCGCTGGTATAATTCCTCCAGCAGATCTTCTTTATCATGCTCTTTCAATAATTCCATTGCTGCTTTAAAAGCAATGAAATCGCCCAGCTTGCTCATATCAATTCCGTAACAATCAGGATAGCGTATTTGGGGCGCAGAAGAAACAATAATAATTTTTTTAGGACGCAGTCTTGACAGCATTCTTACAATACTTTCTTTCAATGTTGTACCGCGTACAATAGAATCATCAATTACCACCAGCGTATCTTCATCTTTGCGCAGGGTGCCGTACGTAATATCATACACGTGCTGAACCATTTCATTCCGGTTAGCGTCTTCCGTAATAAACGTGCGCATCTTCACATCTTTAATGGCAATTTTCTCTATACGGATGCGGCGGTTTATCATTTCACTTAGCTTTTCATCATCATAATTTTTACCCCATGATAATATGCGCTGCACCTTTACTTTATTCATGTAATCTTCCATGCCTTTCTGCAAGCCATAAAAAGCTACTTCCGCAGTATTCGGTATAAAAGAAAAAATAGTGTTTTTTAAATCGTGATTGATGGCATTCAATACGGCGTCACTCAAATTGTAGCCCAATGCACTGCGTTCGCGGTAAATTTTTTCATCATTACCCCGTGAAAAATAAATACGCTCAAAACTGCAGGCCCTCCTTTCTTTAGGTTCGAGTATCTGCTCAACGCTGTAATGTCCATTGGCGCGCACAATCAGCGCCTGGCCAGGCATTAATTCCTGCACTTCATTCTCTCCAACATTAAAGGTGGTGCGGATAGCAGCTCTTTCTGAAGCCGCTACAATCAGGTCTGCGCTAACGTAATAATAAGACGGCCTGATGCCATGGTCATCGCGCATAACAAATGCATCGCCATTGCCAATGAGTCCGGCAATATGATACCCTCCATCGAAAAGCCTGGCTGCTTTTTTCAGCACATTTATAATATCAAGATGACCTGGATCCTGCTCGTCTTCTTTTACCATAAAATGGTGCACAACTTCCATCATAGCTGCCAAATCACTCTGTTTCTGAAACTCACCCGGTTCAATATTAACCAGCGAAAAAAGTTCTTCTGTGTTTACTAAATTAAAATTCCCGGCCAGGGCCAGGTTACGTGCAGGTATTGTATTTCTTTTGATAAAAGGGTGACAAAAATCGGTATTGTTTTTACCCTGTGTACCGTATCGGAGATGACCCAGCAGGAGTTCGCCAAGAAAGCGTACATGGCCTTTCAGCAAACCCGGGTGTTTTTTTATATCAGGCTGATATTTTTCCAGGTCAGTAATTTCATCAGAAATTTGTTTAAATAAATCTGCTATCGGCTGCTGCGCAATACTACGCATACGATGAAGAAACGGATACCCTGGCTCAACATTCAGCTTCACAGACGCAATTCCGGCGCCATCCTGGCCCCGGTTATGCTGCTTCTCCATCAACAGGTACAATTTATTTAGCCCGTATAAAACAGAACCATATTGTTGTTGATAATATGGAAGGGGCTTACGCAAACGAATGAAGGCAAGCCCGCACTCATGTTTAATAGCATCACTCATGGTAGGAAATGAGGCGCAAAAATAAGCCGCGCTTACGAGATAAAAAAGCTAATTAATGGTATAACGACAATTTGCCGTTATACATAACCGGCTGAACTGTTGATAAAGTTTACCAGGGATGCTGAGTTCTTGAGTTTTAACTTTTTAAGAATATTGTGGCGATGCACTTCAACTGTTTTTAAAGATATATCCAGGTGGGTGGCAATTTCTTTTGACGAGTGTCCTTCACGGATATGATGGATAATCTGCATTTCCCGCTCAGTAAGAGAATTGATACTGGGCGCGTCATGATTATCATCTAATAACTGGTCAGAGATAATTGTTTTAATTTCATCGCAAACATATTTATTTCCATTGTACACCTCCGTAATGGCATTAAACATTTCTTCTTTGGAAGAGTTCTTGGTAACATAACCGCGGGCGCCCACCTGCAGCATCTTTTTTGCATAAGCAGGCTGTGAATGCATGGAAACGCCAATTATTTTAGACTCAGGCGATAATTTGCGAATCTGTTCGGTGGCTTCAAAACCGTTAAACGGTGGCATGTTTATATCCATCAATATAATGTTCGGTGTTAACTCTTTTGCAAGTTCTACCGCTTGTTCTGCGTCGCCACACTCTGCAACAACTTCAAACCTTTCATCGCTATTGAGAATATACGTCCAGGTTTCGCGTATAAGCTTGTGATCATCTGCAATTAAAATAGTAATTTTTGCCATACTGCTACGGTTTTAAATGTTATGAATTGGTACACGAATAAAAAGTTTACAGCCTTTCTCAGGCGCGGTGGTTATAATAACTTCTCCATTAAACAGATGTGCCCTGCTTTCTATATTAGACAGGCCAACACCTTTTTTAAATTTTACTTTTTCTAACTCAAAGCCTTTTCCATTATCAACAATTGAAAGGTTAATAAGGTTTTCGTTTAATTTTAGATCGATTAATATCCTGGTTGCTTCTGCATGTTTTAAAACATTGCTGACCTGTTCCTGTATAATCCGGAAAAGCATAAGCTTCTGCTTATCATCAATAATATTATCAAAATCACCGCTGTGCGTAAACTGAACCTGCAACGCGTTCGTCATCCGCAATGATTCCACCAGGTCATTTATTGATTCTATCAGGCCCAAATCTTTAACACTGGGCGGCACCAACGCTTTAGAAATATGCCTTATCTCATTGATAGCGTTGAAAATACTGTCGGCACTTCTTTTAATAAGCGCATCTTTTTGGACCGTATCCGTTTTGGCGAGCTCCAGGTATAATTTAGCAGTGGAGAGAATCTGGTTTACATTGTCGTGGAGTTCCTTTCCTATTTCTGCCCTTTCTTTCTCCTGCGCATCCACTACTGCCTGCGCAATACTCTTTTGTTTGTTTATTTCCTGTGTGAGCAGTTGCCCTTCAAGTTTCTTTCTATCCGTAATATCCTGCATCGCTCCTACAAACCTTACCGCATTGCCGTCCGCATCCCATATCAAAAAGGATCTGTCTGCCACCAGAACATATGTATCATCTGCTTTCTGAAACAGGTATTCAGAATATACAACTCCCCGTTCCTTGTTCTTTATAGCATTGGCGTAAATTTTCTTTATTTTGTCTTTATTGTCAGGATGAATCTTGCTCTCCCAGAATCCATGTTTACCGGCATAGTGGCCAGCCTTGTATCCAAAAATGGAATAAAAATTTTCTCCCCAATAGAGCCGCTTGTTTTTTATATCATAATCCCATATGGCATCATTGGTAGCTTTTGTTGCCAGCATGTAGCGTTCATTGCTGATATTTATTTTTTGCTCGGCCTGTTTATTTTCTATTATGACACCCATTAACGAAGCAACACGTTTAAATAGATCAACTTGCTCTTCCGTTGGCGATTGTTTCCCGCGGTAGTACCCTGCAAAGGATCCCAGAACATTGTTGGATGATGTTACAATTGGAAAAGACCAGCAGGCAGCCAGCTTATATTTAGCAGCAATGGTTTTATGATTTTGCCACAGCGGATCATGCTTAATATCTGATACAATGATTGTTTTGCGTAAAAATATTGCAGCGCCGCAAGAACCTGTTTCAGGACCAATTTCAAGACCGTCTATCTTTTTTATGAACCCTGCCGGCAAAGAGGGTGAAGCCAAATGCCTTATTGTTTTTCCATCTTCATCCAGTAACAATACAGAACATAGTAATCCAGGATTAAATTTCTCCATTCCGGTAAGAAAGTAATCAACAGTATTTTTCAGCGAAGCGTCCGGATTAATATTTAGTTCAAGCACCTCTTTCTCCAGTGAAAGCAGCATTTGTTGTTTTTTGCGATGCGTGATGTCTTTAAAATAGATAAACAATCCCTGTTGAGACGGATAAGCATTGATGTCGAAATATACTTTTAGTTTGCTAATATACAATTCAAATGAAAAGCCTTTCTTTGCGGCAAGGGGTTTCTGATAGCGGGTAAGCTTCTTTACTTTGTTAAGTTCAGGAAAAGCTATCCATAAATTTTTACCCAGTACCTCCACATCTTTAATACCAGTAAGCTGCTGTGCTATGGGATTCCACCATAAAATATTAAAATTATGATCCAGTGCTATAAAGCCATCGGTAATGCTATTTAATATATTGGTAATATGGCCTGAATAGGATTGCAGTTGCTGCTCAGACTGTTTACGTTCTGAAATATCGTGCAGGCTTATAATTATGCCATCTATTACACTATCTGAAAATTTATTAATGCCCTTTGATTCTACCCAGCTCCAGCTATTGTGTTTATTCCTGATTCTTACGTCTGTAATAATACTTGAAGCAGGATTTGCTATTAATTCTTCAAATAGTTTTTGAGAACGTTGCATGTCTTCCGGATGAACAAAATCAAAACAGGATTTGCCTGCCAATTCTTCTTCGGTGTACCCCAATACCGCTGTTACCGATGGCGTAACGTATTTAATGATGCCATTTTTGTCCATTATAAATACTACATCAATTAAATTCTGCAGAATGGATTTAAATTTCAATTCATTCCGGCGTACTGTTTCTTCCGCAATTATTTTTTCGGTTATATCACGGTTAACTAAAATATAGCCGGTTATCTTGTTGGTTGAGTCCTTCAGGGCGGTGACCATACACAACAGGTAAATAAGTTTTCCGTCCTTTTTTTTATGCAAGACTTCACCCTGCCATATACCTGCATGCTGCAATTTTTCTAATGATTCTCCCGGACTGTCATTTAAAAAATCGTACGTCAATAAATCATAAATGTTTTTTGTAACGGCATCCTGTACTGCTATTTCATAAATTTCTTCTGCTCTTTTATTCCAGGTAATAACATTAAAATGTATATCGGTAGAAATGATTACATCAGATGCGTTATCAATAAGGCCTGCCTGAAAACGAATCTTCTCCTCTGCCATTTCATAATCATGAATATCAACCAGGGAACCAATGTACCCAAGAAAAGTCCCATCATCCAAAAATCTCGGTATTGATTTATCCAGCACCCAGCGGTATTCACCTGTACGGTATTTAAGCCGGTACATTAATGAAACAGGTTTTTTCTCCTGGAAACTTTTTTTGTATTCGCCAATACCTATGTGTATATCGCCCGGATGAATGACCTTGTTCCATCCGTCACCCCAGGCTTCTGCTGCACTGATGCCGGTAAAATCTGTCCAGTATTTATTTACATAAATTGTTTTATCGTTTTCATTGCTTACCCAAATCATAACAGGTGCATTATCTGCCATGTTCCGGAAACGTGCTTCACTCTCCAGCAGAATTTCCTGTATTTTTTCTTTTTGCGTTACATCATTTATGATAACCAGCCTTGCATGAATGCCTGAATAAAGAAAATTATAGGACTGCACTTCTACGTGCATTAAGGTGCCGTCTTTCTTTTGATGAGCCCATATTGTTTTGTCAGTTACTTTAACAGGTTTTAGTGCATACAGATGTCCATTAAATTTGCTTCTTTCGCTTTCAGGGCGAATATCTGTAGTCGTCATTTGTAAAAATTCCTCTTTTGAATAGCCATAATGTATAACGGCGGCTTCATTTACATCCAGGAACTGCAGGGTTGCTTTATCATAAATCCACATAGGTTGCGGATTATCATCAAACAAAGATTTATATACATCAATAGCTGAAACATTGTGACCATTTTTGCTGCCTGTTTCTATACCCGACCATTGCAAAACCATGTCTTCGTGATCGCGGGTATGCATTTTTGTTACCGTCCATTTTATTGACAATGAAGTTTTCATTGTCTTATATAAAATGGTGTTACATTCAAACGAATTGTTGGTAAAAAGTGAAATTAAGCCGGCGGGCGGAATGGCAAAATCTTTTTCTGAAAAAAAAGAGAAAAATGGAAGATTGAATAATTTTTCGCGGGTAATTTCCAATGTATGGAACAAAATATCATTAGCAGACAATGCAATGCCATCCAAATCTGTTATCACAGAATATAACCGTGACAGGGATTTATTTATTTCAGGCGCAACCACTTCAGCTATATTACTACGCATATTTTACCTGTTAAAAACCTGCTTCAAATAATTCGGAAAGCAAAAAAAACCATAAAGTACTGTTTGCTATAAAATGACTTTACACCGCTCTTTACACCGGCTATTATTATAATTTTTATAGACTAAATGTAAACAAAAAAGCACTGAAAATCAGTGCTCATAATATACTTAAAACGCGATAAGTGTTAACCCTTACCTTGCGGCACTGGAAGCATTTGTCATCCATTTCTGTAAAAGCGCGCAGGATTTATAATCGTCATCAATCATAATATAATAAGTTGCAATTTTTGCATTGAACCACTTCTCTATTGCCTCTCCCTTTTTTTCTTCTAATGCACGTTGCGCTTCACGGTTATAATCATCTCTCATGTTTTCGCGGTGGGGCTCTGTGCGTGTTTTTAAATACACAATACGAACACTTTTTTTACCCCGTTCATCCGTAAAGGTTACTGGCTGAGAATATTCACCCACTTTTAATTTAGGTAACAACTTCACCATGTCTTTATCAAGCATATCAATTGTTAAAAATGTGCCATTAGATCCCTGCAAATTTCCGCCCGTATATTTAGAAGTTTCATCATCACTGTATCTTGCAACAGCGTCGCCAAAACTCATGGTACCCGCAATTAATTTTGACCTGATAGAATCCAATTTGCTTTCTGTAATCTTAATTTCGTCATCTGTAATAGTAGGTATTTTCAAAATATGTCTTATAGTTGCTTCATCTCCTGAGCGGCTTACCATCTGTATAATATGATATCCAAATTTCGTTTTTATAACGGGGGATATCTGCCCTTCTTTTAATCTGAATGCTGCTTGCACAAAAAGAGGATCCATTACTTTTTCAGTGCGGTTAATGGTATACATACCGCCCGTGTTTTTACTTCCGGGATCATCTGTATACAAGCTTGCCAGCGTTTCAAATTTTCTTGTACCAGATTCTACCTGCTTTTTAAAATCATTCAGGTCTTCAATGGCACTTTTATCAAGATCACGACTTGCTTTTGGATATAATATAACCTGTCCAATTTCCACTTCACTCTCCAGGTATTCAAGTTTATCTTTGGGTATTTTATCAAAGTATGCTTTTACTTCCGTCGGCGTTATTTTGATGCCGTCTACAATTTTGTTGCGCATTTGCTCAGCTAACTTTCTTTCTTTAAAAGAAACCCTGAAATCTTCTTTTATCTGGTAAACCGTTCTGCCCGCAATCTGCTCCAGTGCTTCCTTTGATCCATACGCCTGAACGAAACCCCGTACTTGGTTATCCAATAAAGATTCTAACTCTTCATCGCTCACTACCAGGGAATCTTTTTCTGCCTGTAACACAAGTGCTTTTAATGTAAGCGCCTGTTCCATCACGGCACATTCTGCGTTCTCAGGAATAGCTTCGTTGCGGCGCTGACGATCTAAAATTTCATTGGTAATTTCAGACTTCAGGATAATTTTATCGCCCACAATCGCTACAACTTTATCTGCCACTACTTTCTGCGACTGTGCCATTCCAACAACTGCACTGAAAGAAAAAACGAGTAAAATGATAATCTGCTTCATAACTATAGTGCTTCTAAGTTTCTCAAAAATATTCAGTACTTCTGTGAAAGACGCGCAAAACGGCTCTTTTAACAAAAGTTTGTCCGGTCGCAGGTAGGGGTCAAAGGCAAAAGGTGTAAGGAAAGTAGCTGTTAAGCCCCTTATACCCTACACCTTATGCCTTATTCTATTCTTATAATGTTCTTTTTACTTCTTCTTCTTCAAATGCTTCCACGATATCCCCCACTTTAAGATCGTTAAAGTTCTTGATGGTTAATCCGCATTCCATACCAGACGGAACGTCTTTTACATCATCTTTAAACCGCTTCAGACTGGCCAATTCTGCACTGGCGCCTTCACCTTTCGGATATTCCACAATACCATCACGGATGATGCGTATGCGTGCGTTACGGGCAATTTTTCCATCCATAACAAAACATCCCGCCACAGTAGCCTTATCAAATTTATATACTTCCCTTACTTCTACGTTAGCAAGAATCTTCTCCTGTATCTTAGGCTCAAGCATACCTTCCATAGCGCTCTTGATTTCTTCAATAGCGTTGTAGATGATAGAGTAGGTTTTAATTTCCACACCTTCATTATCTGCCAGTCTACCGGCCTGCAGCGAAGGGCGGCAGTTAAAGCCTACAATTACCGCATCGGAAGCGGCAGCCAGCAATACGTCATTCTCAGTAATGGCGCCCACACCTTTCAATACAATATTAACGGCTACTTCATCGGTAGAAAGTTTCTGCAATGAATCGCTTAATGCTTCCACAGATCCATCCACATCTCCCTTTATAATAAGATTTAATTGTTTGAAATTACCCAGGGCCAAACGGCGTCCAATTTCATCCAGGGTGATATGTTTCTTGGTACGAATACCCTGCTCACGCAGAATCTGTGCTCTTTTATTGGCAATTTCTTTTGCCTCGCCTTCATCATGATAAATTTTGAACTTCTCACCTGCCTGCGGCGCCCCGTTTAAACCAAGAATCTGAACGGGCGTGGATGGTGGCGCGATGTCTACACGCTGGTTGCGTTCATTGGTCATTGCTTTTACACGACCGTAATTTTGTCCGCTCACCATCAAATCGCCCTGGCGCAATGTTCCGTTCTGCACAAGTAAGGTAGCCACATATCCCCGGCCTTTGTCAAGCGACGCTTCAATGATCGTACCTGACGCTTCTTTATCGGGGTTGGCTTTTAACTCAAGTAATTCGGCTTCCAATAATACTTTTTCAAGCAGTAAGTCTACATTAAGCCCTTGCCTGGCGCTTAATTCCTGGCTCTGAAATTTTCCACCCCATTCTTCCACCAAAATGTTCATACTCGCCAGCTGCTCGTATATTTTTTTCGGATTTGCTCCGTCCTTATCTATTTTATTAACCGCAAAGATCATCGGCACATTTGCTGCCTGCGCATGGCTGATAGCCTCTTTGGTTTGCGGCATCACTGCATCATCTGCGGCTACCACAATAATTGCAATGTCTGTAACCTTTGCACCACGTGCACGCATTGCCGTAAAGGCCTCGTGACCCGGCGTATCAAGAAATGCTATTTTCTTTCCATTCTCCAGTGTTACTTCATACGCACCGATGTGCTGTGTGATACCACCGGCTTCGCCCGCTACCACATTGGCCCTGCGGATATAATCCAGTAACGATGTTTTACCATGATCCACATGACCCATGATGGTAACAATAGGTGCGCGTGGTTTAAGCTCTTCAGGACTATCCTGTTCATCCTCTTCTTCCATTTCAGCCTGTTTATCCATGTCGATAAACTCAACGTCGAAACCAAACTCACTGGCTACCAGTTCAATTACATCGGCTTCCAAACGCTGGTTGATGGACACCATTAAACCAAGGCCCATACATTTCCCGATAACTTCTGCATAGCTCACATCCATCAGGTTGGCCAATTCGCTTACGCTGATAAACTCAGTTAGCTGCAGCTTGTTATCCTGCATGTCTTCCGGGTTCTGATCGGCGCTTTCCTGGCGTTTTTCCCTGCGGTATTTGGCTTTCAGACTTTTTCCACGGCCACCGGCTCCTGCCAGTTTAGCCTGTGTTTCTCTTATTTTATCCTGAATTTCTTTTTTATCGATTTCTTTTACTTCACGTCTTGCTGCACCGCCACCAGCACCACGCTGCGGAGCTGCACCACCTCTTCTGAAACCACCGCCAGCGCCTGCTCCACCACGATTTGGCGTATTAGGACCGGCTGCCGGATCTCTTTTTATAATGCCTAACTGGCCCGTCCGTCTTACTGGCTGACCTGCTGCTTGCTGACCTGCCTGCTGGCCCTGCTGTCCTCCCGGCTGATGACGAGCGACAAAAGGTTCTCCTTTTTTATCTATGGGGATGCGTTTGCGTTTGCGTTTTTCTTCGTTTGGTTTAGGCCTGGTATCACTATCTACCGGCAACTCAATTTTGCCGAGAATTTTTGGGCCTTCCAATTTTTCTGCCCGTATATTTTCAATGACGGGTATCTGTGCTTCATCTTCTTCTGCCACAGGCGGCGTTACGATTACCTCAGCTTCTTTTTTAGCAACAGGGAGTTGTTTTTCTTTTGCAACAGGCGGAGCTATTTTTTCTGAGATAACAACTTTTTCTGGTGTAACTACCGGCGGCACTTTCTCTACTACCTCTTCCGGTTTTGGATCTTCTTTTTTCTTTACATTCTTTTTAGGACGTGTAGAAGAATCAATGGCAGAAAGATCAATTTTATCGTACACTTTGGGCTGTTCAATTTCAGGTGCCTCTATCTTGCTGATTTCCGGACCCTTTTCTTCTACCTTAATCGCTTTGGGTTCTTCTGCGGGCGGCGGCACAATAACTTCTGCAACCACTACCGGCTCAGGAGGTTTGACTTCTTCAACTACTACTTTTTTAGGAGTAACCGTTTCTCTCGTTTCTCTTTTAAACAGAATTTCTTCTTCATCCTTTTTCTTACGGGCGTCTGCACCGCCGCTGCCTTTGGGAAGATCGATCTGATCACTTTTGATCTTGGCGACTTTATCTCCCGCAAATTCCAGTTGCAGGGAACGGTACATATCTTCTGTAAGCTTAGAGGTAGGCTTCAAATCGTCTTTACTAAAGCCTTTTCCAAACAGAAATTCAACAAGGGTATCCTTACCGATGTTAAACTCTTTGGCGGCCGCCATTAATCGTGGTGTTGTAATTTCTGACATTCAGTATTTTAAAATAAATATGATGGTTACCAGCTTTACTTATAGTGCCTTTTACAAACAATCAAAAAAGATGTTTCTAAAAACTATCCCGGCAAAAGCTCTTATTCTTTACTTCTATTCTTTTTTAAATTCGTTTTCCAGTACTTTTCTTACATCGTCGATAGTTTCCCGTTCCAGGTCTGTTCTTCTTTCCAGCTCTTCCGCAGTTAAATCGAGCACACTTCTGGCAGTATCACAACCGATACGCTTCAGTTCGTCAATAATCCATGTTTCAATTTCATCACTGAATTCTTCCAGGTCAATATCAAACTCTTCTACTTCGCCTTCATTATCACGGAAAACATCAATGCTGTAACCAGTCAATTCCTGCGCCAATTTAATATTTACACCTTTTCTGCCAATGGCCAGTGAAACCTGGTCGGGCTTGAGGTACACATCAGCCTGCATGCTGTCATTATTCAGGTTCATCGTGGTAATTTTTGCAGGCGTAAGTGAACGTTGTATCAGTAATTGTGTATTGGCTGTCCAGTTTATTACGTCAATATTTTCATTCTTTAGTTCACGCACAATACCATGAATACGGCTTCCTTTCATACCTACACAGGCCCCTACCGGGTCTATTCTGTCATCAAAAGATTCTACGGCAACTTTTGCTCTCTCCCCGGGGTCGCGGACTATTTTCTTGATCACAATGAGGCCGTCAAATATTTCCGGCACCTCAATTTCCAGCAACTTAGCTAAAAATTCCGGGCTTGTTCTTGATAATATGATTACCGGACTATTATTTTTTAAGTCCACCCTTCTTACAACAGCGCGTATGCTTTCACCTTTTTTAAAATAATCCTGCGGGATTTGTTCACTTTTCGGCAATATCAATTCGTTCCCGTCTTCATCCAGCAAAAGAATTTCTTTTTTCCATACCTGGTAAACTTCGGCATTGATAATATCGCCAATCCGATCGTGGTATTTTTTAACCAGAACATTCTTTTTCAAATCCCCAATACGGCTTGCCAGCGTTTGTTTTGCAGCAAGTATGGCCCGGCGGCCAAAATCCATAATATCAATTCCTTCATATAACTCTTCGCCCACTTCAAAGTCAGGTTCAATTTTAGCAGCATCCTTATAAGCAATTTCCGCAAGCGGATCATTTACTTCGCCATCATTAACAATCATACGGCGGCGCATAATTTCCAAATCCCCTTTTTCGGCGTTTACAATTACGTCGAA
>JBDUAY010000151.1:0-12164 GCA_040004415.1 Bacteroidota bacterium
CAAAACGTCTCTGTATATGTTTGTCCTTGCATACAATGATCACTAAAGTAAAAACCGTTTTCATAAGCGTAGGTTTAGGTGCTGAAAGTAAAGAATTATTCTTTCACCAACTGCTTTGTATCTGCATCATCGTTTGTTTCAATAATCAAAGAAGAATTGCTGAAGTTCCGTTCAACTTAATCAGAGAAATCCGCTTTCAATAAAATATATTCCGTTCTTAATTGCATAGATAACCAACCCTATCGTTGTTTTCACATTTGCTTTTTCTAAAATTTTTGAACGGATACGTTCAACCGTCCTGGGGCTCATACTAAGTATTGATCCAATTTCATCACTTATTTTTTCCTGGCAGATAAGCACGATAATTTCTTTCTCTTGTTCAGAAAACAGATCACGGTTTATTTTTTTATAAGGATTAAACTTACTCCTTGAAATCTTTCTTACCAATTTCGAAGTAGTAGTCTTACAATAATAATAATAGCCTTCGTACACCGTTTTTATCGCCTCAATAATTTCCCCTTTGTCGGCATTCTTAACAATATAACCTTTAGCCCCCGCTTCTAACGCTTCAACAATTAACAGGTCTGTATCGTAAGTTGAAATGGCGATGCACTTTACAGGTAAGCCCGATTCAACAATTTCTTTGATGGCTTGTATGCCGTCCATTTCCGGCATTATAAGATCAGTTAGTATAACATCAGGTTCAAGCTGTCTGGTTTTATCAATTAATTCCCTTCCATTAGATGCTTCACCCACCAATTCTATTTCTGCTTCCCGTTTTAACAGCGTTCGCAAACCTTCAAGATATATACCATGATCGTCAGCAATTATTACTTTTATTTTCCTGTCGGCTTCCATTATTGTTCCGGTATTTCAATTAAATAATCAACCCCTTTGTCCATCTCTGTTTCTAAATACATTTTTGCATTTAAAAGTTCAACTCTTGCTGTAATGTTTCGTAAACCCTCACCTTTGATTTTTGAAAGAAATTTTTTGTCAAAGCCAATGCCATTATCATGAATATGTAACAGAATTTTTTCTTTCATTCTTTTAATGGTAAGGATTACAATAGTTGCTTTTGAATGCCTAATAATATTGTTCATTATTTCCTGAACTATCCTGTAAATATGAACCCTTTTCTCAATATCGTTTGGCTCGGCTTCAAAGCTGTAATTAACCTTAACACCTGTTGCAGGAATGAGCATATCAATTAATTCGTTCAATGCGGCTGTTAAGCCATTCCTATGCAAAATCTGGGGCATTATATTAAAAGAGATATGCCTTAGTTTGTTCATTGCTTCATCTATATAAATCTGGCATTGTTGAGCAAGTACAATATTGCTTTCGTTATCGGGCTCCAGGCACTGCAACCGCAGTTTTATCGCAGATAATGATGCACCAAAGTCGTCGTGTAAATCGGTGGCAATTCTTTTTCTTTCTTTTTCTAATCCATTAATATCTGCCTTCATTCTTTTCCGCTCAAAAGCAGTTTTCTTCCGGTGGTAACGGATGATGGTAATGATAGATATTGCCATAAAAATTAACAGCACTCCTACGCCCGTTAATATGGCATGGTAAATTCTTGTTTCGTTGGGATACATAAAATTGCTATAGAGTACACAATATTGGAAAAAACGTTTGCAAAGTAAAGAACCATAAAAACACTCCTGTTAAACTGGTTGCTTAGGCCTAAATCAAATGCATTAAACACTTCAACAAAAGCCTTGCAGCTATAGTAGATAAAGAAAGTGCCGCAAATTAAAAAAATGGCATTCCTTATTAAACTTTTTCTTTCAAAAATAATGAGCTTGTTTATTTGGTCTATGCTAAAGAAAACAATTATAAAAGAATAGAATATCCGGAATATCGAATTGTTCCCGTTTATCGCATTGATTATAACATTATCTGCAATCCAAACAAGTAAGCCGAGGCAAGCAAAAAAATAATATCGTCTAATAAAAGAACTATTCCATTTATAAAACTGCACCAGCACTATCAAATATTCAATCAGAACATAAATATTTGAATTAACCGCATTGCTCCTGATTGTATAAATTAAAATAAGACTAAGCGTTTCATTAATTAATCCTAACCATATCAAAAATATGAATGGATAATAACTATGCGCCACTGATTTGAAGCGGACGACACCGATGATTGCGGGAACAATAATGGAATGATTGAGAAGGATATTTATTAAGTACCCATTCATTGCGAACTGTCGTTTAGTGATGATTTCGGAGGGCAATCCGGCGGGCATCTATAGCCGTCTTCCAAAATTACAATATTGTCATCATTTGCTTCGCTTGCTTCTGCCCCGGAAGGCAGTATATCCTCTCCATCTGCATTTACTGCTATCAATATTGCATGTACTGAAAGATCTTCTTTCATACCATAATAGATTCTGAGGTATTCGCATCCTTCTATTGCCAAAAGTTTATTGATTGCCGCTGCTTCAAATGTTTCGCAAATAGGAAAATTGGAAGGCCTGTTGGCTCTGTAAAGAATTGTCATATCAATTGCTTCCTGCAAAGAAATTTCATGGTTGGTTGTTGCCATAATTTTTTAATTGCAATGATATACAAGCAAACGTTCTTGAACGTGCGTAGTGGTACGCAATCTTGATGTAACGGTACGCAATTTTTGTTTTGCGTTAAAAAAATCAATTCAAGTAATTTATTATTGTAATTGTTGACCTATTCAAGGCAGAGATGGATATTATAATAAGAGCATCTGGATTTGAACCCTTTCCAATTACCAGTGAAATACCTGCAGGGTTAGCTGAGTATCACATACCGGGAAGCAAGGTAATGTCCGCCGTCGCACCATTCGGCAATTTGATGTTGCAGTTAGTTGAGCTTGATGGATTCAATTGGTTGTACAGCGTATTTCACATTGAAGAAGATGTTACATTTCTTATAAGATCCTTCATGCCGTTAGTGCTAAGCAGGATTATTCTGAACGGAGATTTTGATTATGAAATAAGGTCTGTTGCTGCTTTCAAATTAAAAGAAAGCCAGTTTAATATTTTTTACCTCACGGAATTAAACAATTCGTTGTTTTTAAAAAAGGGAGTACATGTATCACTTGAAATAATCTATTCCCAAAATTTTCTGTTGCAAACACTTGATTTTTTTCCCGTGTTTGCAGAATTTAAGACAAATGTTTTACGGTCAGTTCCTTCATTGCTTAGTGAGAAGGAGTTATATGCAACCGCCTCAATGATGGACGCTATGTATAAAATCATTCATTCACCCTATTCTTCAAATGTCAGGCAATTTCATTTGGATATTATTAAAGATTTATTGTTTCAGATGTTGCAGCAGGCATCAGAGCAGCACACCTGCAATAAAAAGTTTACTATTAGTGAGGTAGAAAGAATTCATGCTGCAAAGGAATTTATTGATTCCAATGTCCCGCAGCATTACAGTATTTTTCAAATAGCCAGGCGGGTAGGCATCAATGATCAAAAATTAAAAAAGGGCTTTAAAGAAATTATCGGAACCGGTTTATATGGTTATTTACAGGACCGTATATTGGAAATTGCAAAGATCGAAATCGAACAAACCACCAGGTCAATAAAAGAAATTGCTTTACATGCAGGTTATAAAAACGCAAACAATTTTTCTGCTGCCTTCAAAAAAAAGCTTGGCTTAACACCGTTGGATTGGCGCAAACAATCCAACGAGAAGTAATAGCAAATAGTCCCGTTTGCATATTCGTTTCTCCCACGCTCATCTTTAATTGCTGTTAGCTTGCACTTATAAAAGAATACTACAACAAATAGTACTCTGATATTTCTGCTGCATTATTTTCTTCTCTAAAAAATTTCAACACGTCTTATGAAGAAATATATACTTATACAAATCATCTCGGGCCTGCTAATAGTCTTATTTGCATATGCAGCCATAAGTAAAATAATAAACCATCAGGTGTTTTATATTGAATTATTAAAGTTCCCGTGGCTTTCAGGTATAGCAGGGTTTCTTTCATGGTTTATACCATCAGTCGAATTAATTACGGTGGCGCTTTTATTCTTTCCCAAGACTGTTTTATATGGCTTATATGCTTCTGCTTTGTTACTGATGTTGTTTACTGCATTTTTAATTTTGATGATGGCTTTTAATTCCAACCTGCCTTGTTCCTGCGGCGGAGTTATTGCGCAACTTTCCTGGAAACAGCATATCGCCTTCAATTGCTTTTTTATGATGATATCGATAGCAGGCATCCGCTTGCTCAAAAAACATAAATACTCAACCGGCAACTTGCAATCAGTAACCGGTAGCATGTAAATCTTTATTGCAATAAACAGGTTGGAAGCCGAAAATCCTGTAAAAAAGAAGTAGGCGTATTGATTATAAACAGAGTTTTTATTGCTTTTTAAGATTATAAAAGCGAAAAAATCATATGAAAAAATATATCGGCGGAATAGCAGCTATTATAGTTGCCATAGCTGCCTCTGCGTTTACAATGCCTGAAAAGGCACACCCGGATGCGATGCAATGGTATGTACTTACAAATGGTACCGACCCTTCGATAGCGGGTAATTATACCCTAAACAGCACTACACCACCGGGGCAGGATCCGGGTTGTCCTACGCCACACTCAAGTGCAGTTTGTTCTGTTAAAGCCAATCCCGGCACAGGAAATCATCCAAGCACTTCCGATGTTGCTGCTATCAAATCAGCGAGCAATAATTTCACGACGGCCGCTGGCAACCTTGAATACAGGCCATAGACTACCTGATAAGAGCTGCCGCGGCAGCTCTTATTCTCTTACATTTTGCTCCATGCCAGAGATGCCTATAACAGCAGGTGGAATCAAAAAGGTGTATTTGCTGTCACCTGGCTTTAATTCATAGATTGCACCATTTACATCCCGCTTTAAGGTCACTGTAAATTTACCTTCTTCATTTAATCGCCGCAGGTCAAACCACCTGCTGTTTCTGAAGGTTAATTCCTTTCTTCGTTCACTTAAAATTATTTTCAGCGCGTCATTTGCTGATGCAGCAGTTACAGGTACAAATGTTCCCGTTAACCATCGTTTCTCCAATAGGGTGTTTACATCAGAAAGTGCTTCCACTAATTTACCTTCCCTTGCTTCACATTCGGCTCTCACTAAGTACATTTCATCCGTTGCTATGCCAATAAAATTATAGTACCTGGCACCATTATACCCGCCTTTAAAACTATGTGTACCGTCGGCGCTGGTGCTGAAAAATATTTGTTTCCTTAGATCATTGCCCGCATAACTATTATATAGTACGCTGTCTGTTTTAGCCGTAGGCGAATAAACAGCAGAACTTCCCAGCGAATTGCATTGCCAGATAACCTCCTTATTAAAGACCGTGAAAGGTGTGCCTGCCGTTGTATCAATGCTGTTATAATCCATCAGCATGTTATACAATTGCAAACAGGAATCTGCATATAAACCCGCATGCTCAAAATCATTCATCGTTAAATATATTCTCGCCAGCAAACCATAAGCTGCCGGTTTCGCAGGCCGCGCAACCGGTGTATTGCTCACCGGCAACAGTTGCACAGCTTCTTTAAGGTCACCTGTTATCCGGGCAAAACTCTGTTCAAGTGATGCCCTTGCAATCGCTTCATTTACGTCACTTGTTAACCGCAATGGGATGCCGGGTGTATTAGCTGCGCTGGATGTGTTGTAAGGCGATGCAAAATATTCCGCCACTTGAAAGAATGCAAATGCACGGTAAAACAATGCCTGTCCTTTCACATTTTTCCATTCTTTTTCGTTGGTAATATCCACCGTAACGCTTTCAGTGGTTTCTAAAGAAAGGTTAGCATATAATACATCAGTATAAAGGTATGTCCATGCGTCATAGTTAGCAGCGTCCTTATCCCACTGGTAAACCTGTTGGGCCTCAATGCCGAGGCTGTTATAATCTTCAGGTAAAAGGTAGTGGTCATCGTCCGACTCAAGCCCTGTAGCCGGGTAGAACTGGTTCAGGATCGCATAGTTATCAAGTAATGCCTGTGCATCAGCAAGACTTTCGGGAACAGCCAGCTTCTTATCAGGCTTTGCATCAAGGTATTTCTTACAGGAGGACAGGCCTAACAGGCACAATAAAAGGTATAATACAGTTTGCAGTACCGGCCGGTTATATTTTCTGTTTTTCATCGTAGATTACTTTGTGGTTAAAAATTAGCTTTTAAGCCAAATGAAATAGATAACGAAGCAGGTAAGCCGTAGCCATAATCGGGATCTATGCCGTAGTGATTGGCACGCCAAAGCAATCCCAGATTAGCGCCATATACGTATAGCTGTAGAGTAAAATGGCTTGTGCCCCATCGTATATTTTGCATGGTATAGTTAAGGTTAATATCCTGCAGCCGCACCAGGCCGCCTTTGTCAACGGTTGCCTGGGAATATGCATAAAACCTATCCATGTAAGGGTCAGCCGGGTATGTTAATGCCGGTACTGTTGTTGTTTTCTCATCACCCGGGTGTTGCCATCGTTTCAGGTAATCGGCGTTCATATACCAGTTATCAAAAAGCGCCGTGTAATTAATCGTTTGCCGCCTGAATACATAGCCAAATTTATAAGTGATATTAAATGATAGCTGCCAGCCATGATAGCTCACTACATTCAGCAACCCGCCATACCAGGGTGGCCGCGTAGTGCCTTCCACCTCCATGTCACCCCACGTCGCATTGTTTACAATAGAGGCATAATCCGTCGTTTTCTCCCCTCCAAGATATCCCACCGGCTTGCCCGTGTTATCTAAACCATTAAACCGGTAGCTGATAAGCGCATAAGGGTCTTTGCCTGCAAGGGGATTAATGGCATAACCACTGCCTGCAAAACTTCCCGGCGGATAATTTTTTGAACCATCATATTTGGTAACAATATGCTCGGTATAGCTTGCCAGCAGTTGTGCATCCCATTGCAGCGCAGAATGCAGTATGCGATAATTAAGCTTCAGGTCAATGCCATTGCCCTTCATATCAGCGCTGTTCTTTACCATGGCGTTAAAACCAAGCGTCGGATCTATGGGGGTTGCGCCTAAAAGATCGGAAGACTTCCTGTTATAGTATTCAACAGTACCGCCAAGCCGGTCACCATGCAATCTAAAGTCCAGCCCTATATTCACGGTACGCACCTTCTCCCATTGCAGTTCAGGGTTGGACAGATTATTAATATAGGCCTGTGGCAAATACGTAGGCGGGTCACCCGAAGAATTGGTGATGGTAGGCACCGCCGCTATATCGTTTTTTATATTACCATTATACCCAAGACTGGCTCTCAACAGCAATAGCGAAAACCATGGCAAGCTAATTAACTGATCGTGTGTAACGTTCCATGATGTGCCCGCAGACCATAAGGGCACTCCTTTTTTATTGGCAGCTACACCAAAGAGATTGGAAGCATCTTTACGCACACTGCCTGAAAGGGTATAGCAACCTTTATAGGTATAAGCAGCATTGGCATAAACGGAGGTAAACCTGTTCAGCACATCACTCAGATCCTCGCTGTAAGGCACCACGCCGTATCCCAAATTACCGTATAAAGGATAATAGTTCACATAGTCAACCGGTGTTACTGTTAGGCTGGCATCGTTATAACCGTATATCCTGCCGCTGTGCCCTGTCAGGTGGTTGTTTTGCACTTCAGCTCCTGCTATGGCTGTAAGGTTGCCGTTTTCTCCAATTTGCTTATCATAGCTAAGCAGTGCACGCAGCGAATAAGCGGAGAGCTCGCTGTTACTGTTGTCTAAAATACCTCCTGCCGGGATCGTATGATAAAGTGATGTCCCGTCTGAATAGGTATAAAGGTTATATTCACTTCTTGCCCCGTAGGTCGCAGGGTCATAATAATTGCGGCCCTTCGTATTGCTTCTTTCATATTGTCCGCTCAAATCAATATTAAGCCCCTGCACCGGCGTATAACGCAGACTGCCTTTCAGCAATATATCAGAGAGTGCGGCGGTGTTATCTGCGTATTGCAGTTCATCCAGCGGGCGGTATAGCCAGTTCTTCAAAATACCCTGTCCTGCTGTATCAAGATAGGCCATCCTGTAATCTTTGGGCAATGCCAGTGCATTACCCGCAGCATCCGCCAGTTGGGCATACGGATAATAATTTGATTTATCACCCGAAGGTGTAAGATTGTTGATGCCATTGGTAACTGTTGTTGATGAAGTAAAAAACAATTCGTTTTCCACTTCAAGCTTTTTCGTGGGTTTTATGCGCACTGAACTATGCATGGTAAACCGGTTAGTGTAGTTACCGGTCAACTGTCCTTCATCCCCGTTATACCCAAGGTTCAGCAGGTAAGCAAGTGTACCGCTCCCGCCAGAAACATCAAGGGCATACTGTTGCTGCAAAGGCTGCCTGTACAGGTATTTTTCTTCATCGTTTCTTATATCGTAGCTGCGCAACTGCTGCAGCTGCGCTGCTGCATCCTGCTGGCTTACAGTACCGTCTCTTTGTTTGGATAGTATTTCCACGGCAGGTGAAACCACCGGCCAGCTATAAATATCGGTTAAAGCATTATCATAAAAGCCCTGGCTAAACAGGTATTGCTCCAGGTCAATAAAGTCGCCTGCAGGTATAAACTGCCTGCTGTAAAAAAGATCCGGCTTTTGCTGCCAGGTCAATGCGGTATTGAGGGCTATATGCAGTTGCCTGTTATATTGCCCTTTTTTAGTGTTGATCACAATTACGCCGTTGCCTGCCCTCGCTCCCCATATACTGGCGGCCGCAGCATCTTTCAGTACCGTAATGCTTTGCACATCATCAGGATTAATATTGTTGATGTCGCCCTGGTAGGGAAAATTGTCCAGTATAATAAGCGGCGCGGTAGATGCATTAATGGTGCTCAGGCCCCGGACAAGCAACTCATTTTCACCTGTGGTTTTGTTTACAAACAGCCCCGAGGTAATGCCGTCAAGGCGGCTCAGCACATCGGTGCTCACAGCGCGGTTAAAGAGGGCGCTGTCTATCTTTTCAAAGCTGCCTGTTGCCCTTAGTTTATTTAAGGTTTGATAGCCTGTGCTTACCACCGTTACCGCGCCTAACTCACCTGGCTTTCTTTGCATTTGAATATGCAATGCCTGCCCGCCCATACTTTGGGCAATGGCAATAGTTTCTGTAATAAAACCAGTGTAGCTGACGAGAATGGTATCAGGCAGGCTGGTTAAGGATATTGCAAAATAACCTTTATTGTCTGCAACCGTAGTTGTTGCCGCATTTTTTAGCCGTACGGTTGCGTTCCCAAGTGGCTCATGTGTATCTGCAGCCGTAATGGTACCGTAAATGGTTTGGGAAGTACAGGTAATTGATACCGCCGCAAACGCAAGCAAGAATAATAATTTCATGATGGTTGTTTTAGTTGGTTGAGTAAAAGATGTAAAGTGTTTTTTCAGGGCGCGTTTTTAATAGTAAGCATTGTTGTTCGCCGGGGCAGTTTGCTTATAACAAGCCCATAGCGCAGTAAAATGGCATTAAGCTCCGCCACAGATTCTTTACCGGTAATGTGTAGGGTGGTTTCCATATCAGCAGTACTTTCATTCAGCACCGGTATGCCGTATTCATCATGTTCCATCCTGTACAGCATGTTACCGACAGTTGCAGCATGTGTTTTGCCGCTGTCACAGGCAACGGTATCGCTGTTTTTTATTACTGCAGTATCATGCAGCACCCAACAGGCGGCTTCCTGAATGCTTAAATTTGTTTGCAGTCCAAAAAAGCTGTCGAGATCATCCCTCACTTTCTGCCGCATGGCTGCCTCGCTCATGTTTAGGGGCATAATACTTTCATAACAGTAGCGGTTATCCCTGTCCCACCCATCCATGTAACCAACACCTTTGGTATATACAAAATGCTGTTTGTCCGGTACATCAAGTACAATATGTCCCGTCGTCAGGCCAATGGTATCATAGGCCAAAAGGTACATGCCAATAGCAGGGTAATTGGCCATATAAAACCGCTGGCTTCCCGTTACGGTATCCCTTGAATATTCAAAACCAACCTGCCTTGTTTTTAGCCATTTACTTAAAACGGTATAATAGGCTGCTGCGGGTGGCACGTAATAAAGGCTGTCCATATCACTAAAGCGCATAAGAGTTTTGGTATTATCTGCGAGGTTAATGTCCTGCTTTAGCGGCCAGGGTACCGGTTTTCCGGATAGCGCCAATTGTATGTTTTCATCACTTACATACTCACATTCCGTTATAGCCAGCACTTTCCTGGAAGGTGTTATCCATACGTCATGAGAAATATAGCTGTGCGGGAACCATTCACTCAGCAAAGTATCACCCGTTACAAAAGGCAGTTTAGTATTTTTTCCCAGTGTATTATTTTTCAAAAACCGTTTTACTTCTGCCGGTGCTTCATACGTCACCAAAAACACCTGAAGGCTGCCTTTATACTTTGCCTGCAAACTATCCAGCCGCGGCAAAGCCTCTATGCAACCTTTACAGGTAGTAGCCATAAAATCCAGTATCACCAGTTTATCAGTAAGCTGTTGCAGGGTTGTGCTTGTATAAGCAGCATTGATGATTGCCTTAAAACCTAATAAGGGCACTTTATCGCTAATGCTTAGCGGGTGGGGATGTTTTATTATATTGTTTGAAAGTGGCGCAGCATGTATGGATTGTTTTTGTGCCTGCGTATTGCACGAAGCAAGGCATAGCAATAGCATAGCCGCAATGCATATTTTGAGTTTCATTGCATTGAAAAATTAAATGGTGAGCAAAAGAGATAAAGAGGGATCGGTCAATAGACCATAGTCAACAGTCCATAGAAAGTACCGAGCCGCTTACCGTGGTCGGTGGACTATCAACTATCGACTATCGACTGCCTACCGCCAACTACACCGGGTTCTTTGGTTTTTTCGCAAATTGTGTTTTAATCAAACTAACCATGGCACTCACCAGGCTTTTTAAAAAATGGGTGGCTTTAGAGCATAATGAGGGCTTTTCATGTAAGGCTATACGTTTATTACCTGTTGCTTTTTTATGTTGTATTTGCAGCAGCATGTATTTATACATGGCACTGTGTATGTCTTGCTTTGAATAACCTTTTGCAAGCAGTTGATCGCATAGGTTTTCTTCGTGTGTTTTAGCGGAGAAGTTAATGCAAGGTGCAGCATTTTCACTGCCTTTATCAGCATCTTTTCTTGTGAATAAAACATTGCGGTGCATAGTACATGGGTTTATATACTGCGATTGATAATCCGCTAGTAGCCTTAGTAAGCTGAAATAAAAAGAACGTGGAACTCAACTTACCGCTTCTGAGGCACTGGTATACCTGTGAACGAACAAGTGAGCCCACGCCCTTAGACGTGAGCCTTCCACTTATTATCTCGTTCACCTTTGAAATTTACCAGTTTTCAGAAGCGAGACTTTAAGCGAATGCTTCAATATTTTGAAGAATCGCAAAATTATTAACATCAAATATAAAAGAATTAATTCAAATGCGGCCTACTGTCCGCATTATTTTTTTTCTTAAGGTTTTTATTTGTTGGATGCAGAGCGTCAATGATGTGATATGTGAGTATATAAATCGCGAATGGATTAAAAAATGGGAGGGTTCTATCCGGTCTTTTGCTAATGAGTATGATGTGGATGAAAAAACTGTGAGAAGAATTGTTGATTCAAAAAAAGAATCTTATTCAATAAGCTTATATACCTTAGAAAAAATGTGTACTGCTAAAAAAATAACACTCGAACGATTCTTCGGTTTAATTAAGAGATAAGTGTTTGATTGATGAACAAAAACAGGTAGGTACAATTTAGTATAAATGTGTAACGCCTGCCGAAGAGAAGAGAAAGAACATTTTTATAAATTTTACTAAATTAATAATTTTAATAGAAAATTTACTAAGCCAGATAAACTGCTTATTGCTTTTAAAAGCGTTTACCACCACTACTTTCCCGTAGCCGTATGAGGCTAAGATTATAATTGAACTGTAACCAATATTTATCTAATCTAAACTAAATTAAGCAGGGTGATTTTTTTTTATCTTGCCACATTAATAAATGCTAATTAAACGCATAAAATAATGTCCATTATGTTCGCAGGTTTAAGATTTAAACACCAGATGTGCATATTTTATTTTAATATTTTTTTTGAAATTCTCATACCTTCCACATCCGTTTAACATTGCAGCCAAACATTATGCGCTTAAAATTAAC
>JBDUAY010000540.1:0-3592 GCA_040004415.1 Bacteroidota bacterium
TCGCCTGGTTTATTTCATCGCTGGTCCATTTGTAATGAAAACGAAGCGCCGGAATGCCATACTTATCTACCAGGTTGGGATCAATCTCACAATAGTTATCAATTCTTGCCATGCCTACGCCACGGCCCGACATACCAAATGTTGTTCCAAAGAAACGCCGGTAATCATCTTTTAAGGAAGCACCAAAACCACCTGCTTCTTTTAACTTTCCATCTTTACCGGGAACAATGCCATTCAACGTTGGCACAGAACCACCAAAGCCATAACCCGGCATACCCATGCCACCGCCAAACTCAATATGGTATCCGCGCGGAAAATCCAGTTTTTTATTATCAAGCAACCAGGGCGCATAAATATTGATACTGCCCGTTGCATCTTCATTAAATCTTTTTCTATCCATCAGTTGCGGTAACATCCCCGAACTGGAAGAACCGGTTGAATCCTGCAGGTACTTTCCTATCAGGTTACTGCTGTTGGCAATGCCATTGGGATAGACAGATGATTTTGAATTGAGCATAATCCGCGCCGTCTCGCAGGCACTGGCGCCCAGAATGACCGTCTTGGCATTTACGCGGTATTCCTGTAACGTTTCTTTATCCACGTAAGAAACACCGGTCGCCAATCCTTGTTTATTGGTGATCACTTCCCGCACCATGGCATTGGAGACAAGCTCCATATTCCCGGTCTTCAGCGCGGGTATTACCAGGCAGGAAGAAGCAGAAAAATCAGCGTACACTTTACAGGCGCGGCCGCATTGCCCGCAATAAAAACACTGGCCCCTGTCTTTATTGCCGGGCAGTTTTTCCGTTAGCACAGAGCCTCTTCCCGGTATCACTTTTACACCTGCTGCAGCTGCACCTTTCATAATAAACAGTTCCGGTAAGCGCGGTTTGGGCGGTGTGAGAAATATACCATCGGGTTCGTTTTCCAAATTTTCCACGGTGCCGTATAATCCTATCAGGCGATCTACTTTATCGTAATACGGTTTTACTTCATCATAGGTAATTGGCCAACGCTCACTAACACCATCTGTTGGTTGAAAATCTTTCGGGCCAAAACGAAGTGAAATTCTTCCCCAATGATTGGTACGCCCACCGGTCATCCTGGAACGAAACCAATCAAATTCTGTATTGTCCTTCCTGCTGTATGGTTCGCCGTCAATTTCCCAACCGCCAAATGCAGCATCAAAATCACCATTGGCCCTTTCTTTTGTAGGGGCGCCTCTGCGGGGTGATTCATACGGAAACATGAGTTGAGAAGAATGTTTTGCGGGATCAAAATACGGACCCGCTTCCAGCATCAAAACTTTTACGCCTGCATGGGCTAACACATAACCAGCCATACCACCGCCGGCGCCCGAGCCAACAATAACTACATCATACACTTTTGATGATTCTTTTATTGTATGTCTCCCATAAATGATAAATATGTATACTAAATATAATTAATAATATGAACGAAAAGTGATTGATTCAAAAGTATATAGCCGAATTTTAACTATAGCAAATTTTTTTTAAGAGGGTGCCCTGGTTACCGATTTTTTAAACATGGATATATTGCCTGAAGATACTACTTGCCGCCCCGCACCTGGCAGTGGTACGCCCGGAACTGTTCGGATGATGAGTTTTACAAAGATGCATTCGTCCCAGCGGGACGCCCTGTTTATCGAAGAATAAAATTACAATTATTTGGCTCCGGCGGAGCCCCTGTAATGCACAGTCCCGGGATAATGCCTGGACGTGGAGCTATTTGTATTATCGCCATAGTTACTTTAAACAGGATGCTCCTCCGCAGCATTATGCAATTGGTTACCGCAAAACTTTACACAAATTGTTTTTTATTGGCAAACCATAATATTCCGAACAGTTGTAGCGGTACGCCCATGCTTGGTAATACTTACCTGTGATCCAACACTGGTTTTGGTAGTAAGAATATATCAATAAGGAAAATTTGGCTTGCCTGGCAAATAATGGAATTAATATTATTTTGCAGCGTTATGCGGAGGTATTATTAAATTACGCAGAAGCAAAAATTGAAGCCGCTGCAAGTGATCAAAGTGTATACGACGTAATTAACAATGTAAGGAATAAAAGAACTGGTGTATTCGATCCGGCGAAACATTGCTTATGTTCATTACCGAAAAATCAAAGCGATCAGGATGCTAATTTGGATCAACACCCCTGATTGGTAATTTTAAAAAGTAAAAGCGCATGATGAAAATATATAAACCATTAACAGCGTTGTTCGTTGCTGTTATAT
This sequence comes from Bacteroidota bacterium, assembly GCA_040004415.1. Lineage (GTDB taxonomy): Bacteria > Bacteroidota > Bacteroidia > Chitinophagales > Chitinophagaceae > JACMLD01. The sequence continues at coordinate 2,260 of JBDUAY010000540.1, forward strand.
TATTCGCAGCAACTGCCAGTGCACAGCAACGTCCTAATATAATATTTGTGCTAACGGATGATTTGGGCTACTCAGATCTAAGTACGTATGGCAACCCGGTTATTCAAACAACTTTTTTGGATTCGGTGGCATTAGCAGGTATCAAAGTAACAAATTATGTTGTATCAAGTCCTTCTTGCACGCCATCCCGGGCATCATTATTAACCGGGCGATACGCCACAAGATCCAATCTTCCGATTGTTATTCCTCCGGGTTCTCCGCTGGGGTTGCCAGATGCGGAAGTAACGATAGCAGAAATGCTAAAGAAAGTTGGTTATTCAACCGCGATGATTGGCAAATGGCACTTGGGCGATAAGCACGATTACAATTATCCAACAGCACAGGGATTTGATTCTTACTATGGATTGTTATACAGCCACGACTATCGTTTTCCATACGTAAAAACAGATACTACCATAAAAATATTCCGCAACCGCACGCCCGAAGTGTATAAGCCGGCAGATTCATCGCTTACCCATTTGTATACCAAAGAAGCAATTTCAATTATCGATAAACAGAAAAAGGATCAGCCATTTTTTCTTTACCTGGCGTATAATATGCCGCACCTGCCCGTCGCTTTTGCTGCGTCGGCCAGTTACCTGGCGGGTAAACAGGAAGGCGGTCCGTTGGGTGCGGTGGTAGAAGAACTGGATTCAAGTCTTGCTGTATTATGGAAAGAACTGGAGAATAAGAAACTACTGGAGAATACCATTTTTATTTTCAGCAGCGACAACGGACCGTGGATCGATTTTCCGGTGCGAATGTCTGGTGATGGTGCTACCAAACGCTGGCACGCCGGAACTGCTGGTATGTTCAGGGGGTCTAAAGGACAATCCTATGAAGGCGGCATCCGCGAACCATTTATTTTTTACTGGAAGAATCATGTACCAGCCGGTCTCATACTTACCAACCCTATCAGCAACCTGGATATTTTGCCAACGCTTGCTCACTTCGCAAATGCGCCACTGCCGGAAGGGCGTACGCTCGACGGACAGGATATTGGCGATTTACTAACGGGAAAAGCAGACCGCAAAAATTATAAACACAGGCCCATTTATATTATGAACAACGGAAGGGCAGAGGCCGTGAGAGATGGCAACTGGAAATACCGGCAGGTTCCTGCAGGCGTTAATGCCATTTCAGGGAAACCGGAACCTGCAACAAAGGAACTGTTCAACCTGGGGTACGATCCTTCTGAACGCACCAATGTTATTGACGAGTTTCCGGAGAAAGCCAAAGAATTAAAAATTTTGTTTGATGCCTGGACCGGCCTGAAAGAAAACTAAGATTGTTT
>JBDUAY010000541.1:0-3590 GCA_040004415.1 Bacteroidota bacterium
ATAAAAAAGGTCCAATGGTTCCAGAGCATTCCTGCCAGCATCACCAGCACGAATATACCTGCTGTGCCTGCCCTCGTTTTAAATGTTTCTATATTAAGTGCCATAATTGATTAGTGCAGGTCAGAAAATTTACGCGAGTGTAGATTCAAAAGCAGAGGGGCCATCCATCGGTGGTATCTGATTGATATTTCTTTTGAATGAGATTTGCTGAAATACACGCAGTAATAGAATAACCGCAATCAGTGCAGGCAAGCCAATCCATATAGGGCCACCGTCGTCTACCGCATCTTTCACTGGTTTGCCATGCAGGTATAAATAATACATATAGCAAATAGCAACCGCGTTATTTAAAAAATGCAATACCATATTAAGCCAGATACTTCTTGAATAATAGAAAATAAAACCCAGCACCATGCCCAATGCAAATCTTGGCAGAAAGCCGAAATAAGAAAAATGCACGGCACTAAAAATGACACTGGTTATTATAATTGCCCACATTGGTTTTTTAAGCCAGGCAATTAATATTTGTTGCAAGCCACCACGAAAAAGTGTTTCTTCAAACATAGCCGGAAACAGCGCCATCACAATTAATGAAAAAATAAATTCACCAACCGATCGCATCGTGGCAAATGCCGCTACCTGCGAATTATAATTATCTTCCAGTTTTTTAAAATAGGCTTGCAATGATTTGGTAAGTGGTATCGCCTGGTTTAGTTCTCCCAGTGCACCTACAAGCGGGAAACAAATTATAGTAATAGCAACCACCAGCAATAATTGTTTCCAGTTGAAATCCTGTTTGTAACCAAGATATTTGAATGGTGTGCGACTCATAAGGCGTGCTGTAACAAGTGCCGGCACAAAAAACATGATCAAAACAGAAACCATCTGCATTATTCGTGCAGCGTTGGTAAACTGAGGGTTTAATAGGTCTTTTTCAAAAGTGCTGATACCCCGGCCGGTCATGCCGAGCCAGATAGCAAAGCCAGCAACGCTGCCAATAATCACACCGGCTCCAACCAACCCTATCAGTATAAAAAAGGCCGCTGAAGGCGAAATACCTTTGAATTCGTCATAATCATATTCCATAGTAGACTTCTGGATAATTTTTTTAAATTTGCGGTTCTTTTAAAACAAATGGTAACAATAGGCAAGATACAACTTCCCGACTTTCCGCTGCTCCTGGCACCCATGGAGGATGTAAGCGATCCGCCATTCAGGGCTGTTTGCAAGGATAACGGGGCCGATTTAATGTACACCGAATTCATTTCTTCTGAAGGATTGATACGTGATGCCATTAAAAGCCGCCAGAAACTGGACATTTTCGATTACGAAAAACCGGTAGGCATCCAGATTTTTGGGGGTGATGAAGAAAGTTTATCGCTGGCCGCCAAAATTGTAGATGTTACCAACCCGGATCTGCTGGATATCAATTTCGGCTGCCCGGTAAAAAAAGTTGCACTGAAAGGCGCTGGTGCCGGCGTATTAAAAGATATTGATTTGATGGTGCGTTTAACCAGTGCCGTGGTGCGTTCTACGTCGCTGCCGGTTACGGTTAAAACCCGTCTTGGCTGGGATGACAACACCAGGAATATTGAAGAAGTGGCAGAGCGTTTACAGGATTGCGGCATACAGGCACTCGCTATCCACGGTCGTACGCGTACGCAGATGTATAAAGGCGATGCAGACTGGAGCCTGATTGGAAAAGTTAAAAATAACCCACGCATTACAATACCCATTTTTGGCAATGGCGACATTGATTCTCCTGAAAAAGCAGTGGAATATAAAAACCGTTATGGCGTAGATGGTATTATGATTGGCCGTGCCGCGATTGGTTACCCCTGGATATTTAATGAAATAAAACATTTTATTAAAACAGGTGACCATTTACCTGCACCAACCATTGAAGATCGTATTGCTGTTTGCCGGAAGCATTTATATAAATCTTTTGAATGGAAGGGGCCGATGGTGGGTATTTTTGAAATGCGCAGGCACTATGCTAATTATTTGAAAGGACTTCCCAACATAAAAGAATATAGAAACAAGCTGGTTACATTGCCGACCGTTGCTGAGATTGACGCGGTGCTGGACGAAGTGTCTGCGGTATATGCTGGTTTTGAATTTGAAAAGACGCCGATAGAGCTGATCAATTATCATGAAAAATGCCCGGCGTGAGGAGATTGCTGATGTTGTGATTGTATGATTTTGGAATTTTTTCAGATGCAAGTCTTCAATCTGAATCGATTTTTTTTGAGCTAAAAGATTATTGCCAGGAATTAGTGATGCAGAACAAAAGAAATCACCACATCACGCTCCCGAATCATCGGGACCGAAACAGCAATTACTTCTTCAGAAAGCTTTCAATCCCCTTCTCATATTGTATCGCTCTTTTTTCTGCGGACGTATCTGCAAGAAACATTATTAGAGCCTGTATTGTTAAAGCAATGCCCAATCCAAACCAGAAAGCCTTATCCGCATTTGCGCGGTAATAAAAAACCAGCGCAAGACCGGCTGTAATTAGTGCCGTTTCTACCCATTTTATTACCGAAAAGTTTTTTACAACCGTTTTTATCCTGGGCAATTCTTCATTTTTTAATTTGCCGGGGTTCATATCATACGCATACACATTGTCTATCCGATTTTTATCACTTTTTTGATAAACGGATACACCAGCTATTAATTGTATGAATCCAATCAATAGCAATGGCAGTGCAGCTCCTTTATAAAAGGGTGTTTTCAATAAAAAGAAAAAAACGATGGCGAGTGCAATCGCAATGGATCCTATAATGATAAATAGAAGACCCAGTTGTTTTTCTGCCAGGAAATACTTTTCAATTTCTTGTTTGCTGAACATAGTACTTGTTTACAGAAGGTAGTTTAATAATTTTACAGGGACTTGAAATGAAAAAAATTCCAAAATCAGCAATTACCTTCTACCGGATGGCTTTTAAAATTTCGTCATCCATGGGCTGTACTGCCGGACCGAAGTAATTGATCAGCATTCCTTGTTCGTTTACCAGGTATTTAGAAAAATTCCAGGTGGGTTGCTGACTGTTCCATCCATTTTTAGCGGGGTCGGTCAGCCATTGAAAAATGATATTTTGATCGGGTGATTTGATAACAACACTTTTTTGTATCAATGGAAAGGTAACGCCGAAATTCTTTTTGCAGAAGCTGGCAATTTCTTCATTGGTGCCTTTTTCCTGTTCTTTAAAATCATTTGCCGGAAAGCCAATGACTACGAGTTGACTGTTATACTTGCTGTATAATTTTTGTAATTGATCATATTGCGGTGTGTATCCGCATGCTGAAGCAGTGTTCACCAGCATTACTTTCTTTCCTTTTAAAGATTCCATATTAAATACAGACCCATCATTTAAAATTGCTTTTAAAGAATAGAAAGGCATAGGCGGAACAATGGTTGCATTAGACATCACGGTGGTATTTTTATTTGTTTTTTTATTCAGCCAGATAAATGCCGGGTAGATTGTTTTTAATATTTTTTGCCTGACTGTCATATTGGTTGAATTTCTGTTTACAATAATTACATAGCCTGCAAATACAATGATGAACATTGCCAGTACGACAAAGAT
>JBDUAY010000542.1:0-3588 GCA_040004415.1 Bacteroidota bacterium
TTGCCAGCATACAATACATCGGATGTCTCAATAGTGCCGGATGCATTCAATGCAGTTGCCGCGTCAGTAAGTTCCTGTATCAGTTTGGGGTATATGTCCTGTTGTGCATCATATTTGGGAAGGAAGACCTGGCTTAAATAACCGCCGCCGGCTTCTGTATACGGAATGTCACCGTGCTCATCTGTTAGTATCATAAACGCATATGCCTGTATGATACGTGCCATATTGTACAAATTGCTTCTTGTGGTAACGCTTTTTGTTTTGTTGATGGCATCAACTGTATATTTAATGACATTTTGATAGTAAGCCGCCCAGATTATCCCACCTGCATCCCTGCTATCCAGGTTGAAATTGGCACCGGTAAGGACACCTCCGTTTGGAGAAATAAGCTGTTGCACCACACCCATATCATAAATGACCGTTTTTGTAGGAAAAGAAAGATTGATGATGGCATTGTTCAGCAAGAGCGCTGCGTCCAGTGAAGTAGGACTGGTTCTGTTTATATTCAGGTCGCCCAGCCCTTTATCGCAAGAGCTCACAACAGTCAGTAATAAAAAAAGTATGCTATAACTAATGATTTTTTTCATGGCGCGTGTTATTAAAATTTAACGTTAAGGTTTATCCCAAGCCCCCTGGTGGTGGGAACGGATGCCGCTTCAAGACCGGCCTGGTTATCTGACGCAAAACCAAAACTCTCCGGGTCCATATTGTCAATCCATTTTTTTATAATCAAAACGTTATTGGCCACCAGGTCAAGTTTCAGACCTTTAATCGGCCATTTGGCAGGAATGTATTTTGTAAGGTCATAGCCCAATGAAATCTGCCGGAGCTTCCAGTAGCCTGCATTATATATAACCGGTTCCACTATTTGCTGCGTGCGCAGGTGCTCCCAATAAGTTTGCACAGGGGTAGCAACAGCATTAACAACACCGGCAGCATTTACACCCTTGCCGGTTACACCACCAACTCTTCCTTCCAATGTCATCTTATGCAAGCCTTCACGAATGGCATTGAAATTGGTACCGGAAAGCATTTTGCCACCCAGTTTGTAGTCGATAAACACAGTTAATGATAAACCTTTGTAATTAAATGAATTTAAAAAACCACCTGTCCACTTCGGCAATGCGCTGCCAAATAAAACATTTGCAGAAGTAGCTTGCGGTACGCCATCCGCTTTGAATATTCTTTCTCCCTTTGCGTTGCGGGCATAGCCTAATCCGGCTATTTGCCCCATTTCTTCGCCTACTACCAGCATAAGGAACCCATTGAATGGATGATTACCTACAATAATTTTTTCACCTGGGGTAGAAGTAAGAATGCTGAGCACTTTTGTTTTATTATAAGCCGTATTGGCGGTAAATTCCCAGGTAAATGTTTTAGATCTCACCGGAACTAAATTTAACAGGCCTTCCCATCCATTGTTTACACTTTTTCCACTGTTGATGCGGGTAAGCGTAAACCCGGAAGCATCCGACACCTGTGCGGTTACAATCTGGTCGCGGGTTGTTTTTTTATATGCAGCAAAATCAATATTAACGCGATTGTTGAAAAGCCTTACTTCAAGACCAACTTCTGTTTCTGATACCCTGCTTGGTCGCAGACCCGCATTAGGTATTGTATTTCCGCTGGTTCCTGCTGACACCGCAGTGCCCAGCGGATTATTGATGGTGTTGGCATTTACAGCGTAAAATAACTGGTCTGAATAGGGAGGTACGTCTCCATCGCTGCCCACTTCGGCATAGCCTATCCTGATTTTTCCAAAGGATAGCCAGGGAAGTCTTGGTAAGGACTCCGAGAATACATAAGCGCCCGATACAGATGGATACAATATACTGCGGTTCGCAGCAGACAGTGTAGAGAACCAGTCATTTCTCACTGTACCTGTTACATAAAAAGTACGGTTCCAGGAAAATTCAGCCGAACTGTATAATGAATTAACCCCTTGTTCAGAAAGGGCATACTGCGGGTCTTTGGCCCGCCCGTTTTGCACTGTGTATAATCCACGTACAACGAAGTCGGTCACCTGAACATTATTGATATCTGATCGGCGGTACATTTTGTTTCCGCCGCCGGTAAGCGTTGCGTCAAACTTGCCGAAACTTTTATTTGCACTGATTAAGAAGTCAAGGTTTGTCTCTCTTTGCCTGCGCGATTCCTGGGTATATACACCATTTACAAAACCAGGAAGTGCAGCAGCTCTCGATGCGTGCCCGGTAGGGAAATTATTTACGTCTTCATCGCGGCTCCAGTAGTCCTGTCCAAACCGGCCCTGTACAAACAACCAGGGAAGTATATTGTATTTGGCAAACACATTCCCGAAAATCCTGTCGCGGTTGATATTGTGAAACTGTTCTGCCAGCACCCAGTAAGGATTGGTACGGTTCATAAACCGGGAATAAATATATTCATTGCCAGCTGCATTGTATTTATTTGCTTTGAGCACACTCAATGGCATTGAGTTAGCCATAGCCATCAGCGTATTGGAAATAGAATTATCCTGGTTTGCAATATTTGGAGGGTTTTTGTTGACTTCTCTTGAGTAATTGATGTTTCCGCCAAAGCTTAATTTTTCTGAAAGGTTGTAGCTAAAGCCGAGATTAATGCTTTTACGGTTCAGGCTGTTATTGGGCACAATGCCTTTATTATCGGTATTATTTAGAGACATATACAATCCTCCCCGATCACCACCGGTAGACAACGTTACAGTGTTAGCGATGTTTTGGCCGTGACGATAAAACTCTTTTATCCGACTTCCCTGCGCCTCGTAAGGCACTGTTAGGTTATTGAAAAGAACCTGCGTCATACCTGGTGCAAACTTTTCGCCAAACGACCATTCCCCCGATGTTGGGTTGGGCGTTGTTGGACGTTTACCTCCTTCGCCCTGGCCATATTCTTTCTGGTAGTCTGTAAAATCCAGCGGCGTGTCGTTCGTGTAATTTAGATTGTATGCAAGACCAACGCCTTTGCCTTTGTTTCTTGTTTTGGTAGTAATCATCAAAACACCATCTTTAGCCCGGGAACCATATAACGCCGCTGCAGGTGCACCTTTAAGTATACTCATGCTTTCAATATCATCAGGGTTAATGCTGGACAGTGCGTCGCCACCATCGGCATAGGTGCCACCACCTTTTGCTGAAATGGCGTTGTCATTAAAATTTGTATTGTCAACCGGAACGCCATTGATAACAATGAGTGGAGTGTTAGTTCCATTAATAGAAGATTGCCCTCTAATACGGATTTTGGAGGTCCCACCCGGACCGGTGCCAAGAGAGGAAATATTAACGCCCGCCACTTTACCCTGTAACGCATTAATCACATTTGGGGTGCGGTTTACAGTCAGTTCTTCCGGTTTTACATTCGTAACTGAATAGCCCAGACCCCTTGCCTGCTTTTTAATACCCAACGCAGTAACCACTACCTCATCAAGGTTGCGCAAATCTTTGACCAATACTACGTCGATAACCGGCCTGCCGCCTACCGGTAGTTCCTGTATTGCATAACCAACAGATGAGAATACCAGGAAAGCTTTCCCGGAAACATTAATAGTAAACCTGCCATCAGCATTGGAGGAAGTACCTATCGTAGTAC
>JBDUAY010000543.1:0-3581 GCA_040004415.1 Bacteroidota bacterium
AAGTAACGCTGCAAAAAAAGAAGGATTCAAACAGGAAAAAAGATTGGCAAAGAAAGAAAGGGCCGTTGCCATCGACAAAAGATTTGAAGAGAAGCGGTTAAAAAAATCTGGTGTACATAGTCCTGAGCCGGAACCTGAGCAGCGCACGCCGAAAACCGGCTTCAAAAAAGCAGATGTAAAAAATCAATCCTTTAACAAGCATAAAAAGCCGGAAGCCGATCCTGCACCCCACCAGCCAGCTGCGGCAAAGCAAGAGACCGGGAAGAAAATCCGTGCACCAAAACCGGGAAGCCTGGAAGAAAAAAAATTACTTGCCGGCATGCATCCCAATAGTGGCCAGCCAGCTTTAAAGACAACAAAACCATCGGATCGGATCGATCCTGCGGACAATAAACCTGCCCGGCCAGGACAACACGGCGCCCAGCGACCAGAAGATAATAAGCCGCAGGCTAAAGACCATGGGTTTAAGGCTAAAAGCTCAGATGTAATGCCGCTGAATAAATATGTTGCGCACAGTGGTATTTGTTCCAGGAGAGATGCTGCTGATATGATACGTAAAGGAGAAATAAGAGTAAATGATATTGTTGTTACAGAACCCGGCACCAAAGTTTCGCCGAAGGATACCATTACGATTAAAGGAAAGAAAATAACGCCTTCAAAGAACCTGGTGTATATTCTATTAAACAAACCAAAAGACTACATCACTACACTCGATGATCCGGAAGGGCGAAAGACAGTACTTGATTTAATTAAACGCGCTACCGATGAGCGCGTTTACCCGGTAGGCAGGCTCGACCGCAACACTTCCGGTGTTTTGCTGATTACCAACGATGGCGAATTGGCGCAAACCCTTTCACATCCCAGTAATTTAATAAAAAAGATTTATGAAGTTCGGCTGGATAAACAACTTACCAAAGCCGATTTTGATAAATTATTGCAGGGTATAGAACTGGAAGATGGTTTTATTATGCCGGATGCTTTGGGATATACTGATCCAAAAGACAAAACAATTATTGGCATTGAAATACACAGCGGCCGTAATCGTATTGTACGCCGCATTTTTGAAAAGCTTGGTTATGACGTGCGCAACCTTGATCGCGTAACGTATGCCGGGTTAACCAAGAAGAATGTACAGCGGGGCAAATGGCGCATGCTGACGGAAAAAGAAGTACGCATATTGAGGCATTTTAATCCGCAGACAAAAAAAGACAAAGTAAAAAAAGAAGAGGCAGTTCCCGTAAGTTCCGGCCCTAAGAAAATTACAAAACGATAATCATGGAACAGGATGCAGAACAGAAAATACCTGAACGCAACGCGTTTAAGGGTGTAGGCAGTATAACCATTTTTGAAAATGACAATTTTATTGTGCTGAATAAACCATCGGGCATGTTATCGATACCCGACAGAACTCAGTCACAGCCGTCACTTAAAGATTTTCTACTTGAAAAATTTGGCGGAATATTTACCGTTCACCGTTTGGATAAAGACACCAGCGGCGTAATTGTTTTTGCTAAAAATGAAATGACGCACAAGCACTTATCGCAGCAATTTGAAGACCGGAGCACGCAGAAAATATACAATGGTTTAGTAACTGGTAAACTTGATGAACCAAAAGGCGTTATTGATGCACCTATTGCAGAACATTATTCCCAAAAGGGAATGATGATGACAAGCGATAAAGGAAAACCATCTGTTACAGAATACGAATTGCTGGAACAATTTAGATCATTTAGCTGGCTGCAGTTCCATATTTTAACCGGGCGCACACACCAGATACGCGTACATATGAAGCACCTGGGCCACCCTGTTGCCTGTGATGAATTATATGGTGACGGAAAATCTATTTTGCTTTCGTCTTTCAAAAAGAAATTCAACCTGGCTAAATCTGCTGAGGAAGAAAGACCGTTGCTGAACCGGCTGGCACTGCATGCTGCACAACTAAGTTTTAAAGATATAGATGAAAACGTGCACACATTTGAAGCACCGTTGCCAAAAGATTTGCGGGCGTTGCTGCAGCAGTTGAGGAAATGGAACAGCTGATAAAATAGCCTGGCTGACCATCAAACAAGAAATTATTGATTGCTGGTTTTGTTATTTCGACATTAATAAAATCGTACAATATGGTCACGCGAAAATCAACAATTGAGTTATTTTCGCCATAGGATTTTCCTAAAACTTTTTTATGAAAAAAATATTTTTTGCGCTGATTTGTAATCTCATACTTTTTTCTTCCTGCCAGAAAAGCATCAGCGATTTCGACCCCTCCACCACGCAGGGAACGGGATCCGGCACAACGCCAACAGCACCCACCAATGGAAGTGGCAATTTTGTTGCAACGGTAGATGGCAAACAACTTACCTTCAATGTTACCGCGGCAACACTGGTACGTTCCCAGGCTGCAAACGAAAAAAGAATTGATGTTACAGGAACATCATCCGATGGTACCAAAAGAATCATCCTTACACTGGGAGAAGAAACCTCCGTTGGAAACTCCATAACTGTAAAGAAATATATTTTAAATGCTTACCCCGAAGACGATCCATCAACACCAACAATCGATGAAAGCCTGGATATACAAGGCTATACAACATACGGCATCGCATCTGGCAGTAACTGGATGTATGGTGTATACGATGAGAAAGGTTCTTGTACAGTAACAAGCTGTGACGCAGCTGCTACACTTATTTCAGCAACATTTGCAACTACGCTTACAGACTTGCTTGACAGCACCCATATTGTATCAATAACTGCCGGCAAACTGACTAACATAAAGTATACGGTGGTCAATTAACATAAGTCCGTAACATATACCGCAATACATTCTGCAATCAATTTCCTAATTTACAGGTACAAATATGTTGTATGATAAAAACATGCCTGTTAGCGATTCTAATATACGTGCTCTTTCCTTCATTGTTATTTGCACAACCAGGGAAAACAGACATGGTCATGATGCAAAAAATTAAAGCCGAAGAAAACGATCATTCTCAAATTACAATGATAGCACACAACCTGACGGATGTTTGCGGACCGCGTTTAACCAACTCACCCGGGTATAAAAGAGCCATTACCTGGGTTACTAAAACGTTTAAAGAATGGGGGCTTCAAAATGCAGGGCCGGAAGCGTGGGGAGAATTTGGCCGGGGTTGGAGTACAGAACGTTCTTACCTGGCGATGAATAAGCCTTATTACGAATCCATGATTGCTTATCCGCAGGCATGGACAAAGGGCACCGATCATCCGGTTATAGCATCACTCTTACTGATTAAAAAACTCGATTCTGCTACGATTGATAAACTTGGTGATTCTATAAAGGGAAAAATTATTATCACGCAGCCGTATGCAACAACCATCGCAAGCCCGTTTACGGTTAGTGCTTACCGGTATGCAGATTCTGAATTAAATAAGTTGCCAGATGCGGATATGCTCACCAGGGCGCAGATCGAAGGCTTTTTACCTGCTATAAAAAAGAATTATTATACAAAGCTTTACCTGGAATCGCGGGGCGCAGCAGGTTTGCTTGTTTCGGGTGGCGGCCGTGACGGAACAGTATTTTCACAAGGCGGTCCGGCCTATATTAA
>JBDUAY010000544.1:0-3573 GCA_040004415.1 Bacteroidota bacterium
AGTGCCATACAAGAGCAAAATAACGTATTAAAAAGGGGTAAAAACATTCCTGCCCCGGCTCGTCATTTTACTGGTTTTCCTTCTGAAAATACGGTCGTCCCGCATGTTTTCAGCCGGAAGCAGGTACTAATAACTATTCAATAGCCTAATAACCCTTATTCGTTTAAATTCCTATAACCCGGGGATAACAATGGGGTGGTTTATCAAAAGATCAAAAAAAAATCCTGCAAAAAATGCAGGATTTGATACGTTTACTTTTTTATAGTTACAACTTCTGGAGCTTTACGCTTTGGCTAATATTATTCCCGGTCACTTTCAGATAATATGTACCAGCAGGCAAGCTACTGATATTTATTTTCATTTCATTATTTCCCCTGCTTAATGTTACCGGGCGCTGCATAACGGTTTTACCAGTTATATCTGTCAGTTGCCAGTTTGCTTTTTCTGGCACCGTTGCGTCTATATTAATCGTAACACTATTTAAAACAGGATTAGGGTGAACACTGATAGCCGGCTTTCCTTCACCCAGGTTCAATATTATTACCGAAGAATAGCTTGATTTGCCTTCTGCACCTGTTAATTTTAAACGATAGTATAGAATATTCGTTGACAGCTGTGCAACAGAACTATCAGAAAAGGCATACAGGCTTTTTCCAGTTGCACTGCTGGCAAGCTGAACATCTACCGGATAAAAATCGCGGCTGTTCGTGCTACGCTCAACCGTAAAAGATTTTGTTCCTTGCTCGTCTTCTGTTACCCAACGCAGCTGACCGATATTATTAACGAGCGTACCATTAAATGACAATGAGTGAACTGGTAATAGCGATGTTACACTGGCCATATAAAAGGTAGAGAAAGAATTGACATCTGCCTGCATTACATAACCGCCTGCCCCGAAGGCAGATTGATTGGTAGTGCTAATGAGGGCAGCGGCGTTCGTAATACCCGGACTGCATACATCCGCATTTTTAAAAATAGAAAGATTGGTTATGCTGTTTACACCACTTGGCTGGCTTTGAGAGTTAACCGCATTTTTTATTGCAGTAAATTCTGTGTTGTTAAGGTATAGCCGTATACTAACAGCTGATGAAGGCTGCGTCTGGGGTGTGATAGTAATATTTCTATCTAAATAAAGTGCTTTGCTACCCGCAAATTCACGTACGGAACCGGTAGCATTTGAAAATAAAGAAGTAGTTACAGTACCCATTATATTACCATTGGCTTTTATTTCGGCTACTACATTTCCGCTGGTATCTGTAATAGGCACCCAAAGATTCGTATTATTTGCATCGATGGTAATAGTATTGGCATCCTCACAAATATTTGGCTTTCCGGCGGCAATAGAAACAGTATTAGGAATAGCACTGGTCCCAGCCACTGTATTGTATCCCAAAAAAGTAAATTTCTGTACACAACCCAAACATGAAGGAAGCAATGGATTGTTTGTACCAGTAGGTGCGTTGCCAGAATTAGAATTATCTGTAACGATATAAATATCTTTCCCATCCGGACCAAAAGCCATATCACGAATCCTCGGTGTTCCATCAAAATAGATAACCGTATCTGCCATGGTACCGCTCGGCAATGTTGCAATTCCAGTATTATCCAGCTTGGTGCGTATTACTCGTCCCCATTTCAAACCTGCCATCAGCAGTGAATTTTTCCAGTCGGGAATGATACTATAATTGTAAAGACCCAGGCCAGACCATGCTTCTGAGGGCCAGCCGTTATTACCAGGAGCGGTTGTCCAGATAGTATTAATATTTGACTGCGTGGTAGGATAGGCGGATAACAATGGGTCTTTATAACTGGCACCTATAGCCGCAGCAGCTGTTGTTTCGTTTACAATAACCGCAAGCGACGAGTTGGAGGCAGGATAAGCACCCGCACTGGAACCATTATAATTATTATCTGCTGCATAACCAATTACCAGCGGGTGTCCATAATTTCTTGAAGGTTCGATAACATTTACTTCATCATCACTGTAAGGGCCGTGCGAAGAACCATATAATATATTTCTAACGCTGTCGTACGCAAATCCCTGGTTGTTTCTTACCCCAAGGCACCATATAGCGCTTTGCGTTGAAGTATTAAATGGGTTATCGTTTGGTATCCATTGATCAAATGCGCCTGCGTCCGCATCTGCCTCAAGGTTAAACCTTAATATTTTTCCCTGGTAATAGTCAATTTCCTGTGCATGATTAAGACGTTTGGCGCTCGATAATTGTCCGGCGCCCATATCGCCCGCGCCATAGAACAAATAAGATGTTCCGGCCACCGGTATGATAATCAAACGTTGAGAATTATGATCACTGCTGCCGGGTATTGTATCACAAAGAGCCACTGGGTTATCTAATAATCCGGTACCCGTATTATAATTAAACCGAACTACGCTGTTCTTAAAAAAGTATCCGCCGTTCATTGTAGCAGATGCGCTGTCGTACTTACGCACATAAGAGATGTAAACATATTTTTTAGGTGTACTCACATTCATAAAGTCTGGATGAATAGCCAAACCTGCAAGGCCACCTTGCGGCCATGGGTTCTGGCTGCCTGTAAATGTGCGCCTGAATGAAGAAGGTGTAAAAGTACTTGTCTCACTAAGATCAAGTATTAGTGTTTTGGTGCCGGTTACCGGGTCCATACGGTAAACCTTGTAGGCCTTTGCATCTGTTACCCACAAATAACCATCGGGCCCGTAGGTGATCTCCCACGGAGTGGTTAAGCCTGTAGTTGACAAATTTGTCTTTAGGAACACTTCATTCATGCGGCCGGCAACAACGGCCTGTGAAAATGTTTTTGCTGATAAAAACATCAGTGCGAGCGAAAATAACAGGGAACGCTTCTTCATGGAATTGATTGGATTTAGGATTACTCTAACGATCGCATTGCAAAATATATTTTATCAACTAGTGATCTTTACGTACTTAAATTATAATAATAAACACTTATCGATCGTTTTTACTATCAACGGCAAATTAATACGCATAAGGGAAATATAAAATAGTAAAATAGCGATCCGGTCATCGCGTAAAAAAGCGGTTTAATCGAATATGGGTTTTTAGCAGTTGCATTTTGAATACGGGGATATTACTTTTGAAAAGTATTAAGTATTTATACCTATTATCAAATACGGAGAAACAACCGTAACACTTAATTAAAAGCACAGTAAGCAAAAAAGTTTTTTTCGGTAAGATCTCAAATCTATGAAAACACGTGTACCCTTCCGCCTTGGCGGATACAAGACAGTTCTGATGATGTTGATTGTTTTCCTGCTGGGCAAAAAGTCCCAGGCGCAGATACCTGCCAATGATCTTTGCAGCAATGCCATTACGCTAACTTCTTCAGTAACCTGCACATCTGTTGCAGGCACATTAAATAACGCACTTATTTCTGCACCAGCAGTTGCAACAACCTGCAGTATGCCGGGCGCAGATGTATGGTACTCATTTGTTGCGAAATCCGCTTACCCTACCATTACATTAAGCAGCCTTGGGTCAAGTCTAACGGGTACCAACGCACGCATTCAATTATTTTCTGGTACCTGCGGAACCTTAACTTCATTGGCCTGTG
>JBDUAY010000545.1:0-3569 GCA_040004415.1 Bacteroidota bacterium
TGGAAACAAGCGGCTAAGCCTTACAGTGAGCACTGGAATAAAGTGATGAATGAATTGATAGCCCTTGATTTTACGCTTGATCCAACGTTTGAAATTTACGAAGCCAATCGTGATCTGATGCGCGCCAGGAGAGCAGAGTGGCATGAAGACTATACCATGCCGAAGCTTTGGAAATATTATGAACCAAGCCGGCAGGCACACGGCTCTTACTGGCAAAACTGGGGAACTGAACAGGAAGTAATTTGGAAAGAAAATTATAAACTATGGATGACTTTTATCAATGAATACAAGAACCGTGGTGGCCGCGTAACAGTAGGGACCGACGCAGGTTTTATTTATGAACTCTATGGATTTGCTTATGTGCGGGAGCTGGAACTTCTGCGTGAATCAGGTTTTCATCCGCTGGAAGTTATCCGCAGCGCAACATTATACGGCGCACAGGCATTGGGAATGGAGAAAGAAATTGGCAGTGTGGAAGCAGGCAAGCTGGCAGATTTCGTAATTGTAAATGCCAATCCGCTGGAAAACCTGGCTGTATTATATGGAACCGGCGCCATCAGTTTAACAGATAAAAACGAAGTAGTGCGCAAAGGCGGCGTATTATATACGATAAAAGACGGGATTGTGTTCGATGCAAAAAAATTGCTGGATGATGTAAAGAAGATGGTGGCAGATGAAAAGGCAAAAACCGGGTTTAAGATTATGCAACCGGGAATAAATTAAGAAAAATTCAAGCGGGGCTTCTTAAAAAAGCCGGGCGCTGGCGCAAGTGTATTCAACGATTGATTAAGGAAAAATTATACCGGAAGAAAGATAGTTGAATCAACTTGTGCCGGAATAGCTGCTTTATGCAGGCCCGGGAAGGCAACGCACAACCTACGCCGAATTCTTGCGCCAGCACCCGGAATTTATAACAAACAAGAAATTTACCTGGCTGTTTTACCTGGAACGATAAATTCAAAACAAAAAATCATACTTCACAGGACAATCTGCGTTCTATTCTTTTATAGCCCTCACCATTTCCCTCTTGTGCGGGGGTCCGGGAATTTTCACTATTACAAAACCTGCTTCAGTCATCGCTTTGCGAACAATGGATTTGGAGCAGTAGGTTGTTAGTACCGCATTTGTATTCATCAATGCAAATAATTTCTTAAAAACTGCAGCTGTCCATAAATCAGGCTGTACACCTGGCGCAAAAGCATCAAAGTAAACGATATCAAACAATCTTTTTGTTGAAAAATCTGCAAGACTTATTTGATTCTTTTTAAAATTAAACCAGGGTGCTATTTCTACGGTTGTATTCCAGGCACATTCATGTATCAATGTAAATAAGGGTTCGAGATCCGGCCGCTGTAATTCTTCACAATAATTGAGCAACGTATAAACGTTTGGTTCCAGTGGATACAATTCAATTGATTCGTAATATATTTTTTGCTGATTT
This sequence comes from Bacteroidota bacterium, assembly GCA_040004415.1. GTDB lineage: Bacteria > Bacteroidota > Bacteroidia > Chitinophagales > Chitinophagaceae > JACMLD01. Next base: position 1,442 of record JBDUAY010000545.1, read on the forward strand.
TTTCCTGCTTCTGCAATCGTAAGTAAAGCATTCAATCCTGTTCCAAAACCCATTTCTAATATAGAAATGTTTTCTTGTTTTTTATCCGCAGGAAAATATCGGAGCCCGGATTGAATAAAAACATGCATCGATTCCTGGATGGCGCCGTGTGAAGAATGATAGGTAACGTCCATTTCAGGAATCGCAATTGAATGAGAACCATCGCCCGTAACAATAATTTCTTTTTTCATAATCCTTTCGCTGGTAAAATTATATCTTCATTTTTATTTTAAGTGTAGTACCACTTGCTTTATTTTACTGATCCAACTATGGCCGGGCTACCAACAACGGCGGGTACGTATACAAATATGTAAAACAATAAGCATTAAAATAGACTTATGCATTACGTTGAACACCTCGGCAAAGATAAAAAATTAAAAAAATTGCTGGAGGGAAGAGCGCCTTTTGTATTAAAACAAAGGAGAAAAGTATACCTGCATTTGTGTGGCTCCATTATGAGTCAGCAGCTGTCGGTAAAAGTTGCAGACGTAATCTGGAAACGCTTCCTGGCCTTATACGACAAGCAGCCAACGCCTCAGCAAATTGTTGAAACACCCTTTGCAACTTTGCGTGGTATTGGGCTATCCAATGCAAAAGTGAGCTATGTTCAGAATGTGGCAAAGTTTGCAATAGAACCCGGCATGGATTGGAATCAGTTACAAAAAATGAGTGATGAAGAAGTAACGCAATATTTAATACAAATTAAGGGTGTAGGGCGGTGGACAACCGAAATGATACTGATGTTTGCTTTAGGCCGGGAAGATGTTTTTGCAGTGGATGATCTGGGTGTTCAGAATTCCATGATTAAAATATACAAACTGGATAATACAAATAAAAAAAAACTCAAAGAAGATATGTTACGTATCGCAAAAAAATGGAGCCCGTACAGGACCTATGCCTGCCTGCATTTATGGAAATGGAAAGATAATAGTCCGGCAAAAAAATAGTATTCACCAAACAGTATTCAGATTGTGGCGTTTGCTCACGGCGTTAATACCCTGCTGATGTTATGAATAATAATATTGCCGCCCGATATCCTGTTTGATACAGTGATCCCTGCAGTTACGGTATCACCCTTTCCCGCAAATTGCACCAACCCATTACCGTCGAATGTAACGTTTATATTCTCACCCTGTAAAGTTGCAACCGTTGATAAACCGCTGAAATTGCTGATAAAATATTGACCGGGTAAAATATGGTATTGCAGGATGTTTGCGAGCGTGGCAACATCTGCACTGTCTATACTTCCCAGCGTTGCATAACCCGCCGCAATAAACGCCGTATCTACCGGGGCAAGTATCGTATTCCATCCGCTGGCAGGTATTAAGTTTACATTGGTATGTTTAACCGCTTCCGCAAAATAGCTAAGTGTGGTGTCAGACGCAATAACCGATGCTACCGAAATCGCAGGAAACAACGGTAATCCTAATTTAAACACTACCGCATTACTGCCGGGCAATGATTGCCTTGCTGCAGGAATTCCATTAAAATAAGTACTGACGCCATCAGTAGATCCATAAATAACAGAACCAAGTTTGTTGGTGAACGAAAATGAACCAAGCGTTAAGCTATCATACGCGGGAATAAAATAATAACGTAATAATGAATCAGCAGTTGCAGCAGACATTGAACTAACCGTTGAAAAAGTTATGCCCTGCGATGCAAATGCCCCGTTGATGGGTATTAAAACCGTAATAGAATCTGTACCGCCATACATAGCTGTATCTTTTGCCTTTTTAACCAATGCATAAAAAACAGAAAGCGATGTATCACTGTTAATAAGCGCCTGTAACGGAGTAGAAAATATTTTGATTGGTACAAAGACTGCCGTGGTTTTTTTGCAGGATGGCAGCATTGCTGTCAGGGCAATCACAAAAAATAATACTTGAATCATTCTTTTCATAAACCTTGGTTTGGCGATAGAGCATTGCGTGTGCAATTATTGATCCTGTTTATTACACGCAATTATAAAACGGCAAAGCCCGCATAATCGTATTACCGAGCTCAAAAATAAGCCTGTATGACTGAAATAATTTCCGCATTGTTCGTGGTGCGCTTCCTGTCTCCGCCTGGTTCAGAAATGTATACC
>JBDUAY010000546.1:0-3563 GCA_040004415.1 Bacteroidota bacterium
GCTGTTAATAAAAGGTCCTGCACCATTAATGCCTGTGCCTCCATTTTTTTCCGGGCAACTACCTGTCCGGTTATTTCACTTACTACAACAATTATCCCCGTAACTGTATTGTCTTGCTCCAAAATGGGCTGATAAACAAAATTGAAAAAACACTGCTCTCTTTTATTGCTTCTAAGGATATGAAATTCCATTTCAGATCCGTAAAATGGGCTGCCAGTTTCCATAACATTGTCAAAAAGCTCTTTAATACCCTGGCCCTTAAGATTGGGTAACGATTCAAAAAATGGATGACCAATAAGCTCTTTCCCTTTTTCTACAATTGACAAATAAAAATCGTTGGCCAGTTCCACTTCGTAGTTGCGACCCTTTAAAATCATTATAGCCACCGGTGCCTGCATAACGAGGTGTTGAAATCTGCTTAGAAGTTCTTTTTCTTTAAGCTGGCGCTGTTTCTGCTCTGTAATGTCCCTTAATATGGCAATAATTTGCGGTAATTTTTCAAACCCTCCAATCCGCTCCATGGGCGATACAATGATATCCCACCATTTGGGTGTGCCTTTGGCAGTTGGATTAAAAGCCTGGGACTGTGTTTTTTCTCCGTTACTTGCGTTGGTAACTGCCTTTTTTATTATTGGCTGGCTAGCGTCACCCCACATTTCCCACCAATTTTTTGTTTTTAATAAGTTGAAATCATCAATTTCCATGATACGCTGGCCATTAGTATTCATGTAATTCAGCTTTCCTTCTCTATCCAGTAGTATTACACAATCAGGGCTATTTTCCAATACAGTACGGTTAAAAGCTTCACTTTCTGCTATCTTCTTTTCAGCAAGTATACTTTCAGTAATGTCTTCAATGGCTAACAGAATTAATTTTTCATCTTCGTTTCCACGCATCATTTCACGGGCGTTAAGCCGCATTATCCGTTCGCCAATATGGGGGAAACTGTGGATTACTTCAAAATTCTGCAGCTTTGTTTTATGCGGCAAAATGTGTTCCAGCATATCTTTCAGAGCGGCAATATTCCATTGCCTGTTACCCAACTCGTAAATCAAACAGCCCTCTGTTTCTCGTACATTTACCTGAAAAGTTTTATAAAAAGCATCATTGGCAGATTTTATACGGAGGCTTTTAGTAAGCACCAGCAGTGGTTCATGCACTGTGGCAACAATAGCTTCTGCATAATCCCTGGCTGCGGTTACCTGTTCGTTTAATCCAATCATTTCCTGGTTCACCACGGTAAGCTCTTCATTTGTACTTTGCAGCTCTTCCTTGCTGGTTTCCATTTCTTCGTTCAGGCTTTGCATTTCTTCGCTGCTGCTCAGTAGTTCTTCATTAGAACTTTGCAGTTCTTCGTTCACGGTTTCCTGGTCTTCCGTAATGCTGCGCATATCGTCGCGTACCTGTGCCAGCTCGAGTTCTAATTGTTTTATCCTGAGATCCTTTTCATCATTTTTTCTTATAGCTGCAACTTTTGAACTTACCACAGCCAGTTTGCCTTTGGCAGGCGAAAACGTTTCACGAAAAAGGATTAAATAATGAGGTTCTGTCATATTGGGCAAGGGGATGGCTTCAATGGTGATGTTTTGGAGGCTGCCATTTACCTTCACCGGAATATTATCTTTAACAACGGTTTCATTTTCTTTTTTTGCTTTGTGTAAAATATTGCGCAACTCAAATGCCAGTCCTTCTTTGGCCATCTTTAATAAATTGAGGCTCGCTTTGCCTGGCGACGGATCTAAATAATTGCCGGTGCTGCCCCTGAAATGAACAATGTTCATTGCATCATCTATTACTACACCCGCAGGCGTATAGCTATTAAGAATAATGTCATCGGCCGTTTTTTGAAAATCATTGCGGCTGTTTTCTCTTTTGACTTTTGCGTTTAAACCCGGTGTTTTTTCTTCGCTTCGCTGGATTACCGTATGTACAAAGCTGCCAGGTGTATCGTTACGGGTAAATAATTTATTTGTTTTGTCGAGTGCAGCAAAAAGATCTGGAACGCTGCCGGTAGTTTCTGATTTGCCCAGCAGCAAAACGGCCCTGTTATTGAGCGCATAATGAAAAGTGGTAAGTGCTCTTTTCTGCAGATATGGCTCCATATAAATAAGTACATTGCGGCAACTGACAAAATCAATTTTGCTAAAGGGGGGATCTTTTAAAAAATTATGCACGGCAAATACACACATATCCCGGATAACTTTATTAGCGTGGTAATCCCCGTTTAGTTTAGTGAAAAAATCCCGTAGTTGCTTTTCAGACAATCCTTTTACGCAATTTTTTGAATAAATGCCTGCCCGTGCTTTTGAGATGGCAGGTTCGCTTATATCGGTAGCAAAAATTTGTACCCTTAGATGGGAATTCACAGGGAACTGTTCGTCCAGCAATTCTTTAAAACAAACAGCAATAGAATAAACTTCTTCTCCTGTGCTACAGCCTGCTATCCAAATCCGTACCGACTCGCTTCCGGTTTTATCTCTTATAATAGCAGGAAAGACTGTGTTGCATAAATTGTCAAAAACCTTTGTGTCCCTGAAAAAACTGGTAACGGGAATTAGCAGATCCTGGTATAGAAAATCCTGTTCTTGTTTACTGTTGCGCAAATAATTAAGATACCCGCTGTAATCTTCCTTTTTATTAATGGCCATCCTGCGAAGTATTCTTCTGCGGATGGTGGTTTGTTTATAGTAGGTGAAATCAGTTCCTTTACGAATGCGAAGCAACGTAAATATTTGTTTAATGGTTTCTTCTTCCGGCAACGAAATGTTTTGCAATTCATCGTCATTCAGTATAACCTTGCCAAGTATCTCCTTTAGTTTATTCGGTATTTCACCAGGTGGAAGAATAAAATCGACTACGCCCGCCAGCACTGCACTGTGCGGCATTCCCTCATAAGCTGCCGATGCTTCATCCTGTGCAAAAGTGATTCCCCCGTGTTCCTTTATAGCTTTCAGGCCCAAGGTACCATCGGATGCAGTACCGGATAATACAACGCCTATTGCATGGCTTTGATGTACTTCTGCCAGTGATGTAAAAAAAAGATCGATGGGCAGGTTTCGCTCATTCCTACTTTTTTCAGGCCTGGGGCTAAGTTCCAGCACACCGTCATTGGCAACCAGCATCTTGTTACTGGGTATGATGTAAATATGATCGGCCTTTACCCTTATATCATCAGAAATTTCCATTACCGGTAACTTAGTGACTTTTTGCAGCAATTCGGGCAAAAGGCTATCATGTTTGGGATCCAGGTGCTGTACCAGCACATAAGCCATACCAGAATCTTCCGGAATAGATTTGATTAGTTTTTTAAAGGCATCAAGGCCACCGGCGGAAGCACCAATACCAACCACTGGAAATCGGTTGGAAGATTTGCTGAGCGGCTTATTTAATTTGAGTTTGTCTTCTTTCTCTTTCATTTTTAAATATATTATACCGGCAACACAAATTTTTCAAAAGGTTGCCTCCCTACACCGGTTTCTGCTGCAAGAATCAGTGCTTCGTGTATTACATTTTTGAGTTGTTGAAAACTGTTAGGCTTGCATATGTAATGGTTCGCACCATTA
>JBDUAY010000547.1:0-3555 GCA_040004415.1 Bacteroidota bacterium
TTACCGTTCCATCGGTTGCCAACTATATTATTCATGCCGGTGGTGGGAATGGGTTATTGCAAAGGGTCACACTGGGATTTAATACCGCGGTAAGGAGCACCTCTGCGTCAGCGGGCTACGGTGCTGGGCGGCTTGCGGGCAGGATGGCGGACGGGGCCGAAAACATACGCAGCACGTCCGGATACATTGCCGAAGGTTATAAGTCTGGCGGGAGCGGGAACAGTGATTATATGAAAGACAAGATAGCCGGGAATAAATAAAATAATACTTGCATGTTCACACAAATGAAAAATATTGACAGTGCTTTTAAATATGTTCGCCGCTTCTCGATGCTGATGGTGATTGCCTGCATTATTATCAGCTGTTACTCGTTGTATAAAAGTTTTCAACTGGTAGCAAGCATACAAGGAAAGATTTATGTCCTGGCCAATGGAAAAGCCCTGGAAGCGTATGCGTCTGAAAGAAAGGATAACATAGCTGTTGAGGCAAAGGATCATATCCGGAACTTTCATACTTTTTTTTTTACGCAGGACCCTGATGAGAAGGTAATTATTTCAAATGTAAAGAAAGCATTGTACCTGGCCGATGCATCTGCCAAGCGGCAGTATGATAATTTAAAAGAGAGCGGATACTATACCAATTTGATCGCTTCCAATATCAGCCAGACTATTTTGGTTGACAGTATTACACTCGACATCAATCAAATCCCATATTATTTTAAATGTTATGGGAAAGTAGAGATAACAAGAACCACCACTGTGGTAACACGCAGTTTAATTACGGAAGGTTATTTAAGAAATGTATCGAGGTCGGATAATAACCCGCATGGATTTTTGATTGAACGGTGGGAGACGATTGAAAATAAAGATTTAAAAGTTGTGAACAGATGAAAAAGCGAAGAACCATTCCTGATAATGCCGCGCAGCAGAAGATTGCTGATTCTATTGTCCGTAAAACAATTGGCATGCAGGAAGGATGGGCCGCATTTATGGGGCGAACAACAGAACGTATTCCTTTTCGTTTTCGGAAAATTATTATTCTTTTCTTTTTTTCCATTAGCGGTGCATACAGTTTGTATTTACTAATATTTGGCATAACTGCAAAGAATAAAATGGATATTAAAATTGACAAGATTGATTTTCCAAAGCCAATAAACAATATTCAGAATTCATTGCCTGCTATTTCTGACAATGAGTTTAAAAAAATTGAAGCCTTTAAATTTTATATGGACAGTTTAAATAAAACAACTGAAGGAAAAACAATAGCCGATAGCATTCTTAATAATCGTCCAGGTTTAATGGACAGTATCAGTCAACTGGAAACGATATATAGGGCAAACAAAAAATAAATTATAAAATAATTATGGAACACCCCAATCATTCAAACAAATTTAAAAGGAAACGAAAATTTTTACTCGTCCTGCCTGCGCTTATCATTCCATTTATTACCATGGCTTTCTGGGCACTCGGTGGCGGTAAGGGCACGGGTGCCCAGGCAGGTCAGATCAAATCACCTGCAGGATTGAATTTGCAATTGCCCAATGCTAATTTGAAGGAAGACAAGTCGATGGATAAAATGGCCTTTTATCAAAAAGCCGAAAGGGATTCGGAGAAGATTCGTGATTTTATAAAGAATGATCCGAACCTGAAGAAACAATTGGAGAAAGCGGACGCCAATGAAGAAGATACAGTTTTAGAAGAACCTTCTGTTGTTCATACTAAAAAATATACTGATCCCAACGAAGAGAAGGTATATAAGAAATTGGATCTGTTAAATCACGTGTTGAACCAAACAGCGTCTGGTTCGGCAATAAAAGAAAAAGATTTTTTAAAAAGAACAGAAGTGCCGGAAGAAACTTCGCAGCAACAAAAAAAGCTGAAGGAGTTAATGGAGCAAATGAATTCAGGTGCCAGCAGCGGCGATACGGAAATGAACCAGCTCAATGGAATGCTGGAAAAGATTTTAGATATACAGCATCCCGAAAGAGTAAAGGATCGGTTTGAACAGAAATACGCTAAAAGCAAAGAACAAGTTTATGCAGTGAGTAAAGAAGTAACTGCGAATAATATCAGTTTGCTTGATACCAACAGAACAAAGAATAACAATAATGATGACAGTAAATTCTTTGGAATAAATAATGAACAAAATGAGAGTGACGGGAAACAAAATGCTATCGAAGCAGTCGTTCATGAAACGCAAACACTGGTCAATGGTGCGGTTATTAAAATGCGTTTGCTCAATGACGTTTACATCAATGGCCACATGATCCATAAGGACAATTTCATATATGGAACGGCCATGCTGAACAATGAACGCCTGGTGATTAATATTAAATCGATGCGCGATGAACATTCTATTTATCCTGTGAAAATGGAGGTATACGATATGGATGGCCTGCAGGGAATTTATATACCGGGCGCTATTACAAGGGATGTTGCCAAACAATCAACGGACAATGCAATCCAATCACTGGCTTTGAACTCTCTTGATCCTTCTATTGGGGCGCAGGCGGCCAGTGCAGGTATAGAAACAGCGAAACAACTATTAAGTAAAAAAGTGAAGCTGGTGAAAGTGCAGGTGAAAGCTGGGTATAGAATATTACTAAAAGACATGAATTAAAAAACACAATTAAAATAAAGTGCAATGAAACATTTAGTGAGTTTGGTATGTGCATGTATGGTATTTGTTTTTTCTTTTTCTCAAAGCATTCAGATAACGACTGATAAAACAACCAGCCTTGTTTTTCCTTTTGCGGTTACCCATGTCGATCGTGGCAATAAAAACGTACTTGTTCTCCAGGTAAAAGAAGCAGCCAATATTTTGTTATTGAAGGCAGGCGCAAAAAACTTTGATGCCACTAACTTAAGCGTCGTAACATCCGATGGAAGTTTTTATTCTTTTGATATGAGTTATGCGGATAGCCCGGAGAAATTAAAGTATGAAGTACCGGCACAACTCCATGGGGCCGTTGAAGTGTACGCCCGGAGCATCATTGCCAATGGCCGCACCATGCATGGCATTGCTGATCATAGCTGGGATGTGGTTAGTAAAATCATTGGGATTTATATAAAAGACAATACCCTTTATTATCAATTACTCCTGGACAACCAGTCACCCATTGATTATGATATTGATTTTTTACGGTTCTATGTACGCGATAAACGTAAAGGGCGGCGGACGGCGACACAGGAGAACGAACTGAAGGCCTTATATGAGTGCGGTAATGCAAAGCATGTAAAAGCGAATAGTAAAACTGTTGTTGTTATTGCTTTAGAAAAATTTACCATTCCAGATGCAAAGTATTTGGCAATTGAAATCAATGAGCACAATGGGGGACGCCATTTAAAAATGCGTATTAGCAACCGGAAGATTGTAAAAGCGATAGTCTTACCCGATCTCAAATGATAACCCGGCATTTCATATCAGAAGACCTGATGAAAGAAGCGGGTCGCGCTTTTTCAAAAAGAGAACATTGGGTTGCCTTCAATACCGTTCCTTATTTCTTGGATAAGGGTGACATGTATTTTTTTTCAAGGAAAGTAAGAAGCGGGGACC
>JBDUAY010000548.1:0-3530 GCA_040004415.1 Bacteroidota bacterium
GAATTATCGCCCATTAATAATTTTGTGCGCAAACCCTTAGCCGCAAAAAAAGCACCCAACCCTTTTATCAATGCGGCATGTTCTTCGCCGGTCTGGCGGATGTTAATCCCCAGGTCAGATTCATTAAAAGAAAAATCCGCCACTTCCACACCGTATTGATCTTTTAGGTAAATAATATAGTCGGTAATGGATTTATATATTTCATTGTCTTTTGAATGATCTAACGGATTGCCCCAAACGCCGTCTGGTCCCGGCCTGAATTTCGGTGTTCCTGTAATGGCCCATGCTGGCGGAAACCAGGCGGTGACAATAACCGGCATTCCCATTTTATACAAGCGTTGCGCCATCTCCATTGATTTTTGTGCGCGTGGATTTAAATGACCGGCTTTCGCTGCATCAATGCCGCTGGTATCTATGGAAGGTTGCCAGAAACGCCAGGGCATTTCAACGCGGCCCCAGGCAACACGCAGGTTGCTCAAACAATAATCGATCACTTGCGGATCTACTGCCGGGTTTTGCAAACGAAAATTTCCACCCAATCCTTCAAATGCCCTTCCTGTTTTTCTAGTGTTGAGTATTAGCTGTACCGGTTTTGTATCAATCGTTCCGGAAACATGAATAGAGAAATTGGTAGCGATAGTTTCTCCATCAGGCAAATCACCTTTTTGCAAGGGAATCAATAATTCAGGTAAAGCAGGATTGTTGCCAGCATTGGTTTTAGCAATCAGGCTGACGGGTTTTGCTAACGTAATGGTGATGGTTTGCTTCTTTGAAAGGAAACGGATGATGGTAGCTGGTTTTTCAAGGTAATTTTTTAATGCAGGTGCATTTAATAATATTGCTTTGTTATTGTCTAGTTGTATGCTTGCGTTGGTGAACAGTTCGGCGGGCAATACAACACCGTAATACACAGCTTCAACCGGCATTGCGGCAGTTGTTTTTAATGCAAGTTGTACATACACTGTTCCTGCTGCGGTATCGGTAATACGTTCCGTAAAATACAGGCTGTCGATGCTGGATGCAATGATTTGTGTATTGCCTATCCGTGAGAATTTGGGTCGTTGTTTTTCTTTGGCAGTTACTTTTACCATGGCCCCGTCTTTTGATACTACAGAGATGTTGGTTTCAAAGGCCATTAACTGGCCCTGTGTTCTTATACCAGTAATATTACCCCAAGGTTCCACTTCTGCCTGGCTAAAACCAATGTAATTAAACAGCATCATAACAATAAAAACAATCCAATACTTATAATATTTCATCATCGTATGTTTCAATCAATAAAGATTGCTAAGCTATGCAATGATGTTTTGCAGTTTTTATCCTATGCTGGTACTTTATTATCCGTGTTGTTTTCGTTTAAGAGCATGACGGTTTAAATAATGATCGGAGCTGGAATTACATTGGTGATTGTTTCCTGTCCATCCATGTCGTGCCTCGTTGTATCATTCAATTCCACGTACCCATGGGGATGCCTTAACAAAAATCCTGAAGAATTAAACGCGCCGCATTGAAAGAAAAATAGCAGCATATCGTTGTTCTTATAAACGGGAAACCTGCTATCACCAATAATATTTAACTCGCATTGTTTATCAGAACAGTCCAATTTTATAATGGGTTGTATGCGAAAAATATTTACCTATTTGATTTGAATAATTTTTTCAAGTTTTTTCCAGGTGTCTTTTTATTCATTGCCGTGAAGAACTCTTTTGCATACCTGATGCCAATGGGTATTTCCCTTCCGGCTATTTCAATTTTTTTACCACCAACCTTTTCTACCCTTTTAAAAGGCACTATATAAGAACGGTGAATCCGCACAAAATCATTTGGTGGAAGTTTTTCAGTCATCGCTTTAAGACTCATCAGTGTAATAAAGCTTTTACCATGTGCAAGATGTATCCGGATATAATCATCCAATCCTTCAATAAACAATATGTTTTGCAGTTCAACCTTTACCAAATGATAATCTACTTTTACAAATAGTGAAGTAACTTGTTCTTCCTGATTCAAACTACTATCATGATATTCCTTTGCTTTATACACCGCCATTTGAAACCGTCCGTATTCAAAAGGCTTTAACAAATAATCAACCGCATTTATATTAAATCCTTCCACTGCATATTCGCTATAAGCCGTAGTAAAAATTAACATTGGCTTTTGTATCAGCAAATTATAGAACTGTATGCCATTGATATCCGGCATTTGGATATCCAGAAAAATAATATCTACTTTTTCTTTTTCGAGAAACGCCTTTGCCTCTACTGCGTCAGTAAAGGATCCTTTTAATTGAAGAAAAGATACTTTGCCAATGTATTCTTTGACCAGGTGGAGTGCCAGTGGCTCATCATCAATAGCTATACAACTTAACATAATAAATCCAGTGTTAGTGTTGTTAAAAAAGACCCCGCTTCGCTTTCGACAGTCAGGGAATGTCTGTTGCAGTACATCAAATCAAGACGCCTTTTGGTATTGGTAAGACCAATACCTGTATTTGCTGCAATTGCAGGATTAATATCAAACTTCTGATTGGTTACTATAAAAATGAGATGATTGCCTGTTACCTCCAGCTGTATTTCAATCACTGATGTCTGATGAGAACTGATTCCATATTTAAATGCATTTTCAACAAATGCAATCAACAAAAGCGGGGCTATTTCTTTGCCTTCTGTTTTTCCGTTTTTTTTAAAATTGATAACCGACTTTTCCGTTAATCTTACATGTTGCAGCGAAATGTAGTTTTCCAAAAATTGAATTTCTCTTGTCAACGGTACTAAATTATTTTTCACGTCTTCTAATACGTACCTCATAATAGTAGACAGTTTCATCACTGAAGCGGCAGTATCCGGGCTGCCGGTAACCGCCTGCGAATAGATGTTGTTAAGCGTATTGAAAAGAAAATGGGGATTTACCTGCAAACGTAATAAGGCCAGTTCAGTAACTATTTTCTCTTTTTCTATTTCTTCGGTTCTGCGTTCACTTCTAAACCACTGGTTGATAATCTTGATACCACCGCTGACAATTAATATCAATAAGAACATTACGATGGTGCCGGGAAATGCAAACGGCAATACCCTTCTGCCCCCAAACCGATCGGTAAGCGAATTAACCGGAGGCTGCATGGTTGCGGGAAAACTAAGTGTTGGGGTCTGTACAAACTGAAAATAAATATTTGGAATAAATATGAAAAAGGCAAGTAGTGCCAATATGCTGATTATATAACGGGCGATTTTTCTTTCAGCCAGCAACCTTCGTATTAATACAAGTGAATGCAGGTAATAAAATCCAACAAGAAAAAGGTTGATTGTAAAAAATAATAGTTGTAGTGTCCGCCCGGGTTTAAAAAGCATTTCCTCCTGTCCTGAAAAATTAATAAATGGTAGCAGCAAAAACCCTGTCCATATAGCAACATGGATAACGATTTGGAGTTTTTTTCTGTTAGGATTCATGGAAACTAAGTAAGCGTAGTTATTTAAACTAAAACATAAGTCAGGATAACAAACCAATAGGGTGCGGAAAATAAAATATCGCAAAAA
>JBDUAY010000549.1:0-3528 GCA_040004415.1 Bacteroidota bacterium
ACGAAATGCAAAATGTAAAACTTACTTTCAGGATACTATTTACCTGAAAAAATATTTTAGTATGGAAGAAAGATCTTTATGGCAAGAGTTGCGGTTGTTGTTAACGAATATTGCAGGTAATTGGTCCAATACAGAAGGCGAAACCATGGTGTTTTCTGTTTGTGAAAAATCCGGGCAGGAAGGAAAATTGATTGTAACTGATAAAAGTAAGAACGCCATTACAACCGTGTACTCTATCAATACCTACCTGCCAGAAAATTTAGAGCCAATATTTTATATCGATGCGGGAGCTGATTGGGATTCGAAACGGTGGTATAAAATAAAAGAAATATCTCCGGCAAGTATGTTGTTAATTGAAATAAGCAAATCTGCGGGCCGAAAAGAAGTTGGAAATGAAATTTTGTACACTAAGAAAACAGATGGTAATTCTTCGGGTCAAATAAAAAAATAACAACAATTATTTATCATTGACGGATTCGCCTGTTACTCTTTTTAATTTAATGTTTCAGCTCCAACCCCGCTACTGGCACCACACATCAAATGCAGCACTTGCTGTTTCTTCCCAACCAGGTCCATGTGAATTCATGATGCCCACTACAATAATGTCATCATCAAAACCAACAATAACTGAGTTAAGTTCACCAGGATTAATATTGCCAGGAAAGAATCCTTCTTTTTCATAATAGAAGTGTTTGCGTAGTAAATAATGGGGATAAATTATTTTTAATACTTATTCACAAGGTAGGTCATGATGCCACGGTTAGCCAATACCCTTTTGGTGGTATATTTAATGGCTCAGGTAATGGCGATTGACATAACGCTGATGTAAAAAATGGACTAACACGACGTTACATGGAAGCCGGTTTGAATAATATGTTCGGAGCTAAAAAGGTACTTGCCTGCTTTATGAATAGGATAATGAAGAGTTTTGAGTATATTTTCCCATAAATCTTTCCAATCCCATTAATCCCGGTTCAGACAATTTAATGAATGCGCCAATCGGTGCGCGTGAACAGTTCTACAAAAAGATATTTCGACGAAATCCTGGAATTACGGCCAAAAGCAAGACTTTTCTACCGTTTATTATTTGTTAATAAATATTTAACCGGCATTCTGTCTTTATGGATATATTTATTTTATGGAGCCTCATTATAAAACCCTGCAAACAATCTTCAGCATCATAAAAGATGATCCCCAGCCCACAACGTACAAGTGCCGTCCCCGCGAGATTATTCTGCGGCAGTTCCAGGACTGGTCGGTTATTCAGCAGCACATCAACCAGCTGGAAAAAGAAGGCATGCTTGTTACCCGCCAGGAAGAAACCCTGGTAATACAAATTACATCAATGGGTATTGATAAAGTAAATGAAGACAGCGTATTGACGATGTAAAATATTGGCTTACCAGCATCATTGTGGTTTTGGCACAACTGCTTTTTGTTCCGACCTTATGCCGGTTGTTTTCAGTTTACGTTTGTACCATTTTTCTTTGCAACGAACAAAAAGCATGTCCATTTTTTCACCGGCAAACCATAAAGAAGTTGCTGCTACCAACTGTTCGGCCGACCTGAAGCTAATCACAAGCAAATTATGTTGTTTGTTTTCCAATCGCCCCCAAAATATTCAGCTGCAAGTGTATCCTGATCACCAGCTATATGTCTGATCTAAAGACCATTTTTATTTAGCCAGTCAAGTGAGAATTGCGCCACATCTTTCCATCCATGATCAACGATCAATGAATGTCCGCGTCCTTCAAATAATTTAAATTCTGTTACTACTGAAGTATTGTACTTTTTTAATGAAGCCTTACCAAGTATGGGTGGGGCGATATGATCATTTTCCCCACCGGTAATAAGCAGCGGCCCGCGTGTAGTATTTGCTGTATTTACTTTTGTTTCTGAACCTGAGATGCTGGCGAAAGCTGCCTGGAAAAGAGGTTTACCGGGAGCAGGTATCGTCCAGCTATCATATAATTGTTTGGCTTCTTCTTCCGGTACTGCATTCGCGAAGCCATACTTAAATTGACTAAAAGTAAGTGATACCGCTTTTTTAGTATTCGAAGGATTGCTCAGCACGGAAAATGAAGCCTTCAATGCAGAAAAAGGTAATTGCCAAACGCCTTTCATTGGGGCTGGATCAATCGCAATACCTCCTGCCGCGATTCCCCGCCCTACAATCACTTGCGCAATTAACCCGCCAAAAGAATGCCCGATAACAATAGGTGGTTCAGGAAGTGACGCAATTACTTTTGCGTAGCTGTCTGCAATTTCCGTAACCCCCCTGTTGGCAATGGCTTGTGGATTGGCACGGCATCCGGCAACTGTATCTGCATCACCCGGCCATCCTGGGTTCAATGTTTCATATCCTTGTTGTTGAAAAAAATCCATCCATGGTTGCCAGGAGCTGCTATGAATCCATAATCCATGAATAAACACGATTGTTTTTTTTGCGATGATTGGTTGTTTTAAGAGGGTTATTGCTTTTGTTAAGATAGCCGATTTTTTGCTGTGATGAAGAAATGTATTCAATTGGCATTTGCAGGCATGACTGCTTTGGCTGTTGCAAATCGTTTTTAGAAATACAAACAAAAATGTTAAAATGCTTTTCTGCTTTATTTTTTTCCGCGGTTATGGTTAAATTTAGGAACACCAATTAAAACCAACACTTATGAATTTTAACCGGGTAAATAATATTGCAGGCTGGATTGTTTGTGCAATCGCCTGCACTGTTTATCTTATGACAATGGAAGCATCTGCCAGCTTCTGGGATTGTGGCGAATTTATTTCTGCTTGTTATAAACTTCAAATCCCACATCCGCCCGGCGCACCTTTATTTGTAATGCTTGGGCGTTTTTTTATTATTCTTTTTGGGAATGATCCAACAAGCGCGGCACGCGCGGTTAACTCAATGAGTGCCATCGCCAGCGGTTTTACGATATTATTTCTGTTTTGGTCAATCACGTATTTTGCACGTAAACTTATTCAAAAAAATACGGAATCATTAACCCATCAACAAATATTTACGATTATTAGTTGTGGCACTGTCGGTGCATTGGCGTATACATTTTCAGATTCTTTTTGGTACAGTGCCGTGGAAGGAGAAGTGTATGCGTTATCATCTTTCTTTACAGCGCTTGTTTTCTGGGCTGCGCTTAAATGGGAAAGGCGGGCAGATCAACCTGGCGGTGACCGCTGGTTGATTTTTATTTTTTACATGATGGGGCTTTCAATCGGGGTTCATTTGCTAAACCTGCTTACCATTCCGGCCATCATCATGATCTGGTATTTCAAAAGATATAAGCCTACGGTAAAAGGCGGCACACTTGCTTTTATTGCCGGTTGTGCCATTACCGGTGTGGTGCAGAAATTTCTTGTGCAATCCACCATCAAAGGCGCCGGTTCACTGGATGTTTATTTTGTGAATGATCTTCACCTCCCTTTCTATTCCGGCTTTGCCATTTTCTTTCTATTGTTGGCTGCAACAATTGTTTTTGCCATGCGGTGGGCAATCAAAAAGAAATACAATGTTTT
>JBDUAY010000550.1:0-3528 GCA_040004415.1 Bacteroidota bacterium
TGGCAGTACTTTTCAATTGCTGCAGTTGTTTCAAAATCAGTTTTCCCAGGCTATCCGTAATTGTTGAATCACTTAATATTTTTTTTAAATGAACTTGCTCAATTTTTTCATATGTGCCGCATTGCTGCAATTGCCCTTTAATGTTTTCTTTTACCAGGTTTTTTATTAAGATCATTGTATCATTGGTTGTTACTGGAATTGTACCATTTAATTGCGCGTGTAACGGCTTCGTATAAAGTACAACCATCAGCAGCAAAAGCATTGCACGCAGATTGCATCGTATGATCATCTTTGTTAGCATAACTGTTTCGGCGCTACTATTAATAATTTATTTTTTCACCAGTTCCTGCAAACGTGTTATTTCTTCCTGCTGGGATAAGAGTTGTTGCTGCAGCTGTTGAAGCATCGCCTGCAAATCCGATTGTGTTATGGCATTTTCAGGGATAGCCTGCTGTTCTTTTAAAAAGGTAATTTCTCTTTGCTGTTGCTGCAGCGCTTTTAATAAATAAGGCACCATTTTTATGTAGTCGATGCTATAACTGCCTTCTTTACCGGATACCAGTTCTGGAATCTGTAGTTTTAGCTCCTGTGCAATCAACCCGGTGTAACGTGTCTTCGCCTTATCAGTTTTGTAATTAAAGGTTTTGATTGAAAGGCCAAGTAATTTGCTGACATCAAACTGGGAAGCTGTAATGTTTTCCTTGAGGTTAAAATCTGACGGTGTTGTTAAGCCCTGAAGCGAGATATAACTACGTATATCTTCATAGACGCTGTCTTTATATTCGAATGCAACGTTATTTCCTTCTACTGTTCTTGTTGGGGAATAGGTTAAAAAAGCATTGCCTTTTATACTGGGTAGCTTGTAAATCTTCAGCGGCAGGCTATCAGCGTATACAGAAAATCTGGTATCATAAAAAGGTTGAACATATCCTGCCACATCATCTACACCAGAAATAATATCATTTGCATTTCTTGAATTAAAATACCAATTACGGCCATATCCTACAAACAAACCACCATTCACCTGGACAAAGGGCATCTTAGTATTATAGCCCCGCGCCGGATCTTTAAAAGACGGATTAATTGACATGACAGGGTTTGGCATATAGCCATTGCTATATCCCGCCGGAAAAAAGGCATACGCTCCATCATGAAAAAAAGCGGTGTCTGATTTAACATTAAAACTGAGGGAGGCATAATCAGCAATTTGATTATTCGTTTGCAATTCAATTCTTCCCAACAGATATTTGTCGCCATAAGCAGGTGGCAGTTTAGTTAACCACGAATCACTTCTTGGTTTCAGTGTCATAAAATCAATCATCTGCCCCTGGTTGCAGGTTCCCGCAGAATCAGATATCAATTCAAGTGATGCATCGCAGCCGGTACCTCTTATTGCCAAACCGGCAAATGGAGAAGCATCATTATTATTAAATCTGCTTAAAATGGCACTGTCCATTGGCGTGCGCGATATAATTACCGGTCTTGTGTTGTTAGCAATGAGATAACTGCTGTTATTTTTAAATTGAATATTTTTATCATTTCCATCCACTATTCTATCACTGACGATTGTGCCGTTTGCATTGTATATATTTTTATTCAGCGCGGCTGCATTTAATGTATCCCCTCCAATTATATATAAGCTGTCATTAAGTTTAATCATTACCTGTTTAAATTCAGTTACACCATTACCTTTATTTGTAAGTACCCCATTTAATACACTACGCGTGCGGTTCTCCAGTATTAATTCTGCTGTATCACAATTGCTGAAAATGCGTATGCTATCCGCTTTTATCTGGTAGATTTTTTGCTGGGCAAAAATGACCACTACAGTAAAAGAAAAATTAAGCAACAACAGTATTACCCTGTAATTCATAATAAACAGTTTTATTGTGATGGGTTAACGGCAAAGAACGGCCTGTCCTGCACGTGAAGCGAACAGGAATAGATAAAGGGACGTGCAGCGCAATGCAAACAGTCAAATCCACTCTAACGCCAAACACATTACTCTAAAAAAAGGAAATGTTGAAGACATTTAATTCCGCAAAGGACTCTTTGCATGTAAGATCTAGAAGCAACCATAAGCGGGTTTTTAGTATAAGGTTTATTAATACTGAAATTTATTTTCAGAATTATACGATTCCATTTCTGTAGTAATTAAAATGAAGATAACGAACCCATTTTTTTTTGCAATGGTGAAAACCTCATAAATTTTAAGTTTTTTTCGGTGCAGCTAAATATTTTTAGCCAGTATTATTTTCCGCCTAAAAAAATTAATTACTTCGTATCATAAGAAAAAGAGAATGGCGCCAGGTATTAAAAAATTCCATTCACATATAGCGTTCCTGAGAGGTAACAGAAAGTGGGCTTTAACAATATATGACGGTGCAAATTTTATGAAATAAAAGCAACGATTTATTCTAATTTAAAAAATCGAAATTATATACTTCTACAAAAAAAATCCCGGTCACTTGCGTAACCGGGATCGTATCATCTCAAACTATAAAAATTAAACTTATGCTTCTACTGTTTTCTCACCTTCCATCAGTTCTACACTGCGGTTAATGAATGCCGTTAGGTTATTTCCTTTCAGCAATCCCTGTGATAATAAAGCCAGGTCGGCCAGGTTGTGTACAAATTTTTCCTGCTTGTCTTTATTGCTTTCCGCTACTACCGTCTGAAAAATTGGGTGGTTGCCATTTACCGTCAGCGTTACTTCGTCTGGCATATTTGCGTAGAAACTTCCCATCGGGCCACTCATGGCACTCATGTCTTTCATGCGGCGCATAAATTCTGGTCTCGTTGCCACTACGGGCGGCGCGGTTGGGC
The DNA here is from genome assembly GCA_040004415.1 of Bacteroidota bacterium. GTDB lineage: Bacteria > Bacteroidota > Bacteroidia > Chitinophagales > Chitinophagaceae > JACMLD01. The sequence continues at coordinate 2,827 of JBDUAY010000550.1, forward strand.
GCAACCCTTTCACTTCCACCGTTACATGCTGGCCGGCGGTGTTTGTTTCAAACAAGGTTTTTAATGACGCTGCTTCGTCTTTGGTAAGTGCAGAATCCATATTCTCCTGTTTGTCTACCAGGTTGTCTGCTATGTCTGCATCCACCCGTATAAAATGCACATCGCTCCATTTCTGCTCCATCTGGTTGATAAAACCAGCGTCTACCAGCGTTTCCATTTTTACCACGATATAGCCTTTAGCCCTAGCAGCTTGTATATACGCATCCTGCTGTACCGGGTTGGTGGTGTAAATAATCGTAAGCTTGCCATCTTTATTTTTCTGCAATCCTTCTGCTGCTGCGCGGTATTCCTCCAATGTATAAAACTTACCGCCGTTGCTATCTTCCAGTATATGAAATTTATTGGCCTTCTCAAGAAACTTATCGTCTGTCATCATACCATACTTCACAAACAAGCCCAGGCTTTCCCATTTTTCTTCAAATGACGGCCGGTCTTTATTAAATATTTCTTCCAGTTTATCGGCTACTTTCTTTGTAATATGATTATTAATCTTCTTAACATTGGGGTCCCCCTGTAAATAACTGCGGCTAACGTTCAACGGTATATCCGGGCTGTCCAGCACCCCCTGCAGCAGCATCAAAAATTCTGGTACAATATCTTTTACTTCATCGGTTACAAAAACCTGGTTGCTGTATAATTGTA
>JBDUAY010000551.1:0-3524 GCA_040004415.1 Bacteroidota bacterium
CGTAATCTTTTTGATACCGGGGCGATAAAAGAACTGGGTTTTTATTATGAAAGTGTTGGCAGGGCCACAGCACTACCTTCCGGCAATAACCACAATAAATAATATATGACTAATAAACGGGTTTTGGTTACCGGCGCCGCCGGTTTTCTTGGGTCGCATCTTTGCGATAGATTTATTAAAGAAGGATACCGTGTAGTAGGGATGGATAACCTCATTACAGGTGATCTGAAAAATATAGAACATCTTTTTAAGCTGGAGCAGTTTGAATTTTATCATCACGATATTTCCAAATTCATACATGTACCGGGACCGATAGATTATATTTTACATTTTGCATCTCCTGCAAGTCCGATAGATTATCTTAAAATTCCTATTCAGACGCTGAAAGTAGGGTCATTGGGAACGCATAATTGTCTTGGTCTTGCCAAAGCAAAAAAAGCAAGGATACTGATTGCATCCACTTCTGAAATTTATGGTGATCCGCTGGTGCATCCGCAAAATGAAGAATATTGGGGAAATGTAAATCCCATCGGGCCAAGAGGTGTTTATGATGAAGCAAAACGTTTCCAGGAAGCCATCACAATGGCCTATCATACTTTTCATGGTTTGGAAACAAGAATCATACGCATCTTTAATACATACGGACCAAGAATGCGGCTGAATGACGGCAGAGCGTTGCCGGCTTTTATTGGCCAGGCTTTGCGCGGTGAAGATTTAACAGTGTTTGGCGATGGCTCTCAGACAAGAAGTTTTTGCTATGTAGATGATTTGGTGGAAGGCATTTACCGCCTGCTGATGAGCGATTATGCGTTGCCGGTAAACGTTGGTAACCCCAATGAAATATCGTTAAAAGATTTTGCCGAAGAGATTATCAAGCTTACCGGTACAAAACAAAAGATAGTGTACAAGCCGTTGCCAACGGATGATCCCAAACAACGCAAACCAGATATTACAAAAGCAACGGAAATACTTGGCTGGGCGCCCAAAGTGAACCGGGCGGAAGGATTGAAAATAACGTATGAATATTTTAAATCATTGCCCAAGGAAGAACTGGTAAAGCAGCCAAAAGAGTTTGTAAGTGTGATGTGACTGGAAGTAACGTAAAAAATGTTTTGCCTGTTGAAAATGGTAAACATCTAATCTTTGTTACGCAGAAGTGCTTATACTTTGCTTTTTCTGCAAAAGGCTGAATGGAAGCCGGAATGATCTGTTGCTTTAGTTGCTGTTCTGCAGACCATGTCAGGGCAAGCTCACGAAGCCTTAAAGAAAATGTATAACTGATTAAAATTTATAATGAGCAATTTTTCGAACACTATCATGGTAACCGGTGGTGCTGGTTTTATCGGCTCTCACGTGGTACGGTTGTTTATAAATAAATATCCGTCTTACCAAATCGTAAATGTTGATGCACTTACCTATGCAGGCAATTTAGAAAACCTGAAAGACATAGAAGATAAACCCAATTATATTTTTGAGAAAGGTGATATCACAGACGAAGCAGGTATGGAGGCTTTGTTCAGTAAATATAATTTTGACGGCGTAATTCATTTGGCAGCAGAGAGCCATGTGGATCGCAGTATTATGGATCCACTATCATTTGTAAAAACAAATGTGATGGGTACAGTTGTGCTGCTGAATACCTCCCGTAAATACTGGAAAGATAAAACGGAAGGCAAACGTTTCTATCATGTTTCAACAGATGAAGTGTATGGATCATTGGGCGCTGAAGGATTTTTTACAGAAGACACAGCATACGATCCGCATTCACCTTATTCAGCATCAAAAGCGGCTTCCGATCATTTTGTAATGGCATACTACGATACATATGGTCTGCCGGTTGTTATGAGCAACTGCTCAAATAATTATGGCTCTCATCATTTTCCGGAAAAATTAATTCCGCTGATGATTAATAATATCAAAAATAATAAGCCGCTGCCCGTCTATGGTAAAGGAGATAATGTACGGGATTGGTTATATGTAGAAGACCACGCAAGAGCCATCGATACTATTTTTCACAATGGTAAAACCGGCGGAAGTTATAATATTGGCGGTTTCAATGAATGGAAAAATATTGACATCGTCCATTTGCTTTGTAGCATTATGGATAAGAAATTATCAAGAACGCCGGGCGAAAGTGCGAAGCTGATTACTTACGTGAAAGACAGGCCGGGTCATGATTTGCGGTATGCTATTGATGCAACCAGGTTAAATAAAGAATTAGGCTGGTCGCCTTCACTTCAATTTGAAGAAGGCCTGGAAAAAACAGTGGACTGGTATTTAAATAATGAGGAATGGATTAATCATATCACCAGTGGTAACTATCAGCAGTATTACGCCGATCAATACGCAAAGAGATAAAAAATTCAATGTGACAGGGTGGCATAATAAATGCTGCTACAATTCTAATTAAAGCGCCTATACACTACATGCCATTTACAACTACTGATTTTCCTGATCTGATGATTTTTGAACCCGCTGTTTTTGGAGATGACAGGGGCTATTTTTTTGAGTCGTATAACGAAGGCACGTTCATTAAAGACGGAAAAATAAATATAAAATTTGTGCAGGACAACCAGGCACGTTCTGTACATGGGGTGGTAAGAGGATTGCATTTCCAAAATGCCCCTTTTGCGCAAACAAAATTGATCAGGGCTTTGCAGGGAACAATACTGGATGTAGTGGTAGATCTGCGGAAAGGTTCGCCTGCGTACGGAAAGGTTTTCTCCATTGAATTATCCGCAGAAAATAAAAAGCAATTGTTGGTGCCGAAGGGTTTTGCGCACGGATATTCTGTTTTAAGCGAGACGGCCGAAGTGTTTTATAAATGCGATCAGTTTTATGATAAGGGCGCAGAAGGCGGCGTTGCATATAATGATCCTGCTTTAAAAATAGACTGGAAAATCAGCTCAGATAAAATGATCTTATCTCCAAAAGATTTGGTATGGCCTGTTTTTTCAGATAGCTCCCATAATTTTATTTTTCAACCTTAAGCTTCTTTACGATGCCCGAACCTGTTATACTTGTTACTGGTGCCAATGGACAGCTGGGCAAAGAAATAAGGGATCTGGCAGGTCAATACAATCAATTTCATTTTATTTTTTTATCCAGGGAAGAATTAGACATTCACCAGTTTGAACAGGTGCAGCGATATTTTAAAAACGTGTTGCCCGCCTTTTGTATTAATTGCGCTGCTTATACGGCTGTAGACAAAGCTGAAACTGAAAAAGATATGGCGATGCGTATCAATGGGGATGCGGTAGGCATTTTAGCCGCCGCCTGTGCATCGTTCAACACAAAGTTTATTCATATTTCTACGGATTATGTTTTCGATGGTAACGCTTCCGTTCCGTACAAAGAAGATCATAGCACCAGCCCTGTTAATTATTACGGGTCTACAAAATTAAAAGGAGAAGAATTGAGTGTTTCCAATAATGATCAGAGTATTATTATACGTACATCGTGGGTATATTCTGTCTACGGTAATAATTTTGTAAAAACAATGATGCGGCTGATGAAAGACAGGG
>JBDUAY010000152.1:0-11889 GCA_040004415.1 Bacteroidota bacterium
ATTTTGCTGTTCCAGTTCAGTTCCTGCAAACAATGAAATGGAAGCGGGCTAAGCACTGTTGAATGCCGGCGGTGATCATAATAAACAATGCTATCGAGTTGGTTATTGATAAATATGAACTCGTGGTTGTTCAGTGCATATTTACTGCCGAGGAGTTGATTACCCGGTGTAGCAGGCGAGTAGAAGCCGCGCCATTTTCCCTGCGGGGAATTGATTTCATTAAATTCTTTTTTGGTTGAATTATAAATGGCTAGTTTGTCTTCTTCTGCATAAACGAGGTATTCGCTATTGCTTAGTGTAAAAATATCACGGCCATACAATATGCGTTTGTTGCCAACATCTTCCAGCCTGTAGGCATCGTGTCTTAAATTCAGTTTACCGGTTGAATCAAATACATAAAAACCAGCTGCTGTTGTTAGCGCAAATCCCTGTTGGGGTAACTGCTCCGCATCCCAGGCAATATTGCGATAAGTGATAAAGGCTGTACTGTCTGGTACCAGGTAATTTTTCAATAAAAAATTTGCTGTATTCAATACCTGTAATCCACTATGACTAAGGATGCCCAGCTGGTGTTTCCCAAACGCTTTTAACCGGGCCAGTTTTACTGACAGCAGCGGCAAGGTTGGTGATGAAGCAGAATAGTTGTTGAATGAATTCCCGTCAAACCGGCTCAGGCCGTTGTCAGTGCCCACCCACAGGTATCCCCATTCGTCTTGCTGCAGGCAGGTTATATTATTCTGGCATAGTCCGTCCTTGACGGTATAACGAACAAAGCTGTTCTCATCAAAAACCTGTGCCCCGCCAGCCTTCACGGAGAACAAAAAAATTAATATAGTTAATACATGCCGGTTCATTGCAGTTTTCAGTACTGGTGGTTTTTCTAAAATTAAGGTTCTTTTTGGTCACATTTTCCCCCGGTAATGAACCCAAACCGACCGATGGTGAAAAATCAAAAGGCAGGCGTTGCTTCAAAACCTACATTTATATTATACTGATCAAGCCTTCTAAATAATTTCTATATCCACCGCAACTCATGTGTTCCCTCACATGCTGGCATAACCGAAAACGCGGACATCCTGTAGACAAAGCCAATCATATTTTAAATTACAACTGATGAGGAAATTTTACGTGGCAATATTATTGATGACGTGCGTGGCACCTGCTGGATTGTTTGCACAATGCGCCTATTTTACCAAACTGGTAACCAGTGCCTCTTCTGCCAACAGTCTTGGCATAAAGAGCGATGGAACGTTGTGGACCTGGGGACAAAACCAGGGCGGCCAGTTAGGCAATGGCAATACCGATAATACCAGCGCTCCGGCACAGGTAGGTACTGCTACCAATTGGACAGCGATTGCCAGCGGCAACGATTTTTCCCTGGGTGTTACAGCCGATGGTAAACTATGGGGTTGGGGAAACAACATTAACGGATCTTTGGGCGATGGTACCAACGTTTCCAGTCTTACACCAAAACAAATAGGTACTTCCACCAACTGGGTGTACGTAAGTGCCTGCCTGTACCACGGGTTTGCAATAGATGCAGATGGCAGGCTTTGGGCAGCGGGCTATGGTATATTGGGCACGCCGGTTGGAAGCCCCGCCAATTTATTTTCACTGGTAAATGCCGACAATGATTGGGCAACCGTTACAACCGGCAACTATCACACCATTGCGATAAAGAAAAACGGAACGCTCTGGGGCTGGGGACGAAATGGAGAAGGAGAAGCAGGCACGGGCAGCGCTGACCTTTCTAACGTGTACAGCCCAACGCAAATTGGGGTTGATACCGATTGGAAAATTATTTCCGCTGGCTACGATCATACACTGGCCATAAAAAATGATGGCAGCTTGTGGGCATGGGGACAAAACCTGGAGGCGGAAGTGGGTGATGGTACCCAAATAAACAGGATAGACGGGCCGGAACAAATTGGAACAGCTACCAATTGGGCAGCCGTTGCGGGCGGCTATACCCATTCACTGGCGGTAACAACCGATGGAAAATTATGGGCCTGGGGAGAAGACCATATTGGTGAACTGGGTGATGGTGCTTCCGGCGCTGTTGATATTTTAACACCCGAACTAATAGCCACCAACAGCAACTGGTCTTCCATTACTGCTGGTGAGGAGTTTTCTTTGGGCAATACTTCTGATGGTACTTCATGGGCATGGGGCAGAAATATAGAAGGAGAACTGGGCGATGGCAGTCTTGTTAACCGTTATTTTCCGCAAACAATTGGTGCTGGCCCTGTTTATAGCGGTCTTGCTGCAACGGGAAGCAGCAATACATTGTACCAGTATACAACTGATTTTTATGCTACTGACTGCGCAAACCTGATAGCGAAGCTGGTACAAAGCGGCAATACGCCAATCAGCGGAATTGTTACTGCGCAGGTATGGACGGATGGTACCGTTCAAAGCGATGGTAACGGAAAGCCCTATGCGCAAAGGCATTACCAGGTAACACCTTTAAATAACGCAGTTACTGCAACGGGTACTGTAACATTGTATTTTATGCAATCAGATTTTGATGCCTATAACGCCAGTGCCAATGTATTAAATGGAACATACCCAATGCTTCCCCTTAGCAGCACTGACGCAGAAGGGTATAAAGCCAACTTAAACTTTACTAAAATTAGCGGCGCCAGCAGTGATGGCAGCGGCGAACTCAATACGTACACCGGTACAAAAACATTTATAACGCCAACATCTGTATTATTTCAAAATGGCAGATGGGAAGCGACTTTTAACACAACTGGTTTTAGTGGTTTTTTTGCTACTACCGGGTTAACCACGTTGCCGCTTAGCTGGCTAAGTATAACCGCTGCACTCAACACACAAAAACAGGCGCAACTAAATTGGCAGGTAGAGGAACAAAATGCCGGTAACTATACTATTGAAAAAAGCGTTGATGGAAGGAGATTTGATGTGGTTGCAACAATTGCGGGCAAAGGTGATGGACGTAACAATTACCAATTTACAGAAAGCAAAAAAATGACCGGCACAACATTCTACCGCATTAAACAAACTGATAGAGACGGAAAATTCAGCTATAGTAAAACGGTTCAATTAATTGGTTTAAATACACGCGGATTGTCGTTGTATCCAAATCCTGCAATTGATCATTTCTTTATTGACGGCCTTCAGCCAAATAAAATATACATGGTAACCGTAACAGATGTATCAGGCAAAATCATTCTTGTTAGAGGCATGGTTGCAGGGCAAAACGAACTATTTATAAATGGGCCTGGAAAAGGTATTTACCTGGTAAAAGTTGCGTCAGAAGGAAGCACAAGCACTTTAAAATTTGTGAAGAGATAGTTGTAAAATCAATAAGAAACGCGGATGCAATCCTGCTTTCCTGTTACAAACATTTGCAGGCACCTGGTTCCGGGTTGCGCAGGATCTGGGTCAACTTTCCGCAGGATGATTATTTCTTTTTGGCTGCAATAAATAAAAATCGGGTTCATTCAGGTTTTTCAATTGCAGACCGGCTTCTTGCTGTGGGTGCTTGCCATCCTTCAACGAAACGGATAGCGATTCGGTGGAACGGATAGCTTGCCACATCGGCCATGGACCCATGACACCCCAATACGCTTCAAAATGTTCAGGCTGTCCGGGTAACAATGCATTGATGAAAATCAATTCTATGGATGACCGAATGATGCCGGTTGTTTTTTCCGGATATATCTGCCGATCGGATACCTGATAATTGTTCAGCGGCATTGTTCCAGTATATTACTTTCCATTCACGATCGACCGTGAAAAATAAAGGTGAACACATGGTGAAAGGCGGGTGTTACATACATTTATTTTAAGATTGCATAATTCACACCTTTATTGCAAAAATATCCATGGATACTCTTAACGTAATTGCGCATTAGTGTTTCGCTATCATTGAGTGTTCGCCGTTAGATGGCAACTTACAATCTTTACCGGTCAGTTGGCTAAAAACTGTAGAAGTTGGCGTAATTTGCGGTCATTCCTGTTACATAAATTTGTTCTTTTCTTATATAGTTTACACTTTACAAACAATGGCAGTAAGTAAATACGGACAGCGCTTTTTGATTGCAGGCATGGCTGGATGTTGCAAGAGAGAAAGGGAAATGATTTCGACTGAGGGCGAAGATGGCTGATAACAAATTCATTCATTGCAGCACAAAGCCAGTTGCAGTTTTACGATATTTTTCATCATACCTTGCCTCCAGTTATTTCTGCACTAACAGGCAACATGCTTTTGATGCGTCCTGTTTGCATGTTAAAAGACAAATTATCAATTACTGTCACATCTGCCGCTATGATGGCTATGACGTAAACAGTGAAAAAAACGGCTTCGTCTTTTCATAGTAATTCAACGTAATATAAAAGTTTTGCCAGGTGCAGACTGGTGCTGCGCAAGTTGGCAAGCGTTTAGCAATAAGTGCCCGTTTGATCCAATATAATCAGTTTCTACCACATAAGCAGGAACTTCCGGATAGTTAGGGACCGGCGTTTCAGCACAGCAGTTTGTAGCCCCGTATTCTTTTGTTTTATCAGCCAGGCATGTGTTTACGCTCAGTTTATAAGGGTAAAAGCTTATAAAACGTAATGTGCCAGCATTATATTCTACGAAATAAATTTCCTCTTCTAAAACACCAGTCTAATTGCTGTAAAAATTGAATTATACACGGGGCATAAAAACTTATTTTGATAAAGCCCTTTCATGTGATGTATGTCAGGCTGTGCTTTTTAGTAAGTACATTTTATGAATTATAAGATTCAAACACTTAGAAGAAGGTTTTGTTTTTATCAAAATTCACTTCCGCACAATATGAATATTTTCCTGCGTTCTTAGAAGTGCCTTACTAAAAACATTAACAGAACTGGCAGGGCCTCTTACATTAATCCGGTATCCAGCAATGACGATTCGCCTAAAATTCTTGTCCTTCATTTTTTCTTTAACATGTCTGACATGTCTTCTTCTGCTGCCAGCAACAGCTTTGAAGGCGCAGCAGGGAAACAATTATGCCGTCAATGCAAATATAATCTATCATTTTACCAAATACATTAACTGGCCACCGGATAAAAAATCCGGCGATTTTATTATAGGTATAGTAGGGGAATCAGGGCTATATGATGAACTTAAAAATACCACTGCCGGTAAAATGGCGGGCAGTCAGAAAATTATCATCAGGAAATACCAGGCTTCCGCAAAGATCTTCGATTGCCAGATATTGTTTATTACCGATGAGAAAAGTGATGATTTAAAAAAAATGGTAGCCGCCACAACCGGTAATGCTGTCCTGCTGGTGACAGAATCTGAAGGCCTCGCAAGGCGGGGATCCTGCATCAATTTCATGATAGTTGATGATCATCTGAGACTCGAAATCAACAAAACCAATATTGAACAAAGGAATTTAAACATTGCCTCAGACTTGTTGAAACTGGGTGTTGTTGTAAAATAAAATAATACCCTTAAAACAAACCATGAAACATGCCCCGCTTAAAATGATTTGCTGTATTGCCTTATTTGTTTGTACATACAGCGATGCATACACACAGTCAGATTCATCCAGATCAGAAACCTATGAATCCTTAAGCCTAAAAGATCTGCTCCAGGTGAAAATAGTTTCTGTTTCCAAAACGGCAGAATCAGTTTTTGATGCTCCGCTTTCCGCATCGGTACTCACGAAGGAAGAGATGCGCAAAGCTGGTTGCACTTCTATTATGGAAGCGTTAAGGCTGGTGCCCGGCATGATTGTGCGTGAGCAAAGTAATGGCAACTATGATATTCACCTTCGGGGGATGGACAATGTCCCACCGAATGCGCCCTTTGATGTTGTCTCCAACACAACGACCCTTGTAATGATTGATAACCGGCCTGTCTATAGTTACCTGCGGGGAGGAACTTTTTGGGAGACCTTGCCGGTCGATCTGAATGATGTTGAGAACATAGAGGTGATACGGGGACCGGCGGCAGCGCTCTATGGCCCTAATGCCGTAAATGGTGTAATCAATATTATTACCCGCCACGTGGAAAAAAAAGGTATCTACTTACTCGCAAATGCGCAGCAGGGAAGCAACCTTACCTATATCAACAATATTTCTGCCGGGTACCGGTTTAGTAAAAAGTTAAGCGTCATTGCTTCGGGCAATTACCAGTCACGCGATCGCGTACAGAACTCCTATTTTGAATTCAACCGCAACCGGTGGATTGATAATCCTGCTTATTTTATCAATTTTTCCGGTGATACGGTCAGAAATGTAGCTGAACGCTATCCCGATCCACCGATGGCTATGGACAAATATGCCGGTAATGTTTTTGTACATTATGCGCCGGCTGATAAAATCAGGTGTGATCTTAGTACAGGAGTACAACATTCCGCTGTACAAAAAGTGTCTACTGAAAACGAGATTACGCCTTTGTCAACGGCGATATCCGGTAGCCACTATGCAGATTTCCGGGCTGCAGTGAAAGCATTTTCAGCACAGTTTTCCTGGAATAGTGGTACACAAACAACCGATAACGACGCAGGCAGGAAATATGATTTTAGCATTACCGGCGGAAACATGGAATATAAATTTACCGCCAGCAATCTTTCTGTAACCCCGGGCATCGGTTACACAAGTGCTGTATATGATGACCGCGGGTATTCTGATTTAATCAAAAAAACCGGTCTTCTTAACGCACGCGGACAAATCACCACCAAAACTGCATCCCTGCACAGTGAATATAAAATGCTGGATAATAAACTACGGCTGGTTGCAGGATTCTCGGTTAATAAATTTAATCATCCCGATACCGGGTATATATCATACGAGTTTGCGGCCACCTACCGGCTGAATAAAAAACAACTTATCAGGGCGGTATTTTCACGCGCCCCGCGATCCTCCAATATCTTCGATACCTATGCTACAAAAACGATTGCTTATTACCCGACAGGCATCCGGAACTATACCAGGCTGGCGCTGGAGGGAAATGAAAACACCAGATTGCTGACCTCAGATATGCTGGAGCTCGGCTACCGCGCATATATCACCCCCGCGCTGAATGTTGATGTTGAAGTGTTTGATATTAATGCGAAAAATTATAATACGCCAGTAAGCTCGCGTCCTTATACCCAGCTCAATGGCACAGATACCATCCTGATACAACCCGTTCGCTCCACCAACATTCCACTCACCCTGCAACAGTTGGGCATTACCGTCTCGCTCGCCTGGACAACGAAAAAAATATATTTAAAACCTTTCATTACCATTCAGCATACGACCGCAAAAAATTACGCACCCTTTGCTAATACGGCTGATGCTGGTTCACCCGGTGCCTCACAAAATAATATTTATTCTGGTATGGGCAACAGCGCAACATTGAAAAGCACCCCTGCGGTGTTCGGCGGTGCATCCTTTAATTATGCCCTTACACAAAAAGTTAACATTAACCTCAGCGCTTATTATTATTCAGCGCAAACTTATTACCACATATCTAATATCATATTTAATGATGGCATCAGGGGGATTGACCACATCAACGCCAAATTGATATTGAATGCAAGCGTGTCTTATGAAGCGGCTAAGGGTTTGCGGTTCTTTTGTAGTGGTAAAAATATAATGAATGATAATTCAAGGGAGTATTTTAAAACGGATGCTGTTCCGTTCATGCTGCTGGGGGGCATTCATTATGAACTTTAAACTTACCATCAAACAAAAAATTTATTCAAGCTTTACCCTGCTGGTATTGCTGTTTGTGATCAATGGCGTTATTACGGTCATCACTTTAAACAATAACAGGCAGTTATCAGTAAATATTTCCGGGAAAATCGATCCTTCCCTGCAGGCGCTGGAAGATTTTGAGGATATTTTGGTTCAGTCAAAGATGTATACAACCAATTGGGTGTTTCTTCGCTTCAACCAGCAGGATAAGGATGCGTTGCAAAAATTACATGCAATTGATTATCCGAATTCAAAAAGAAAGCTGGAGGTCTTGTTTTCAAAATTTGGAAACCGGCCTATGACAGACAGTTTGCACAAGGTATTTACCGGTTTTGAAGCGTTGCTGACAACTGAAAAAAAAATGATGGCCTCACTGCACAAGTTTGAAGACTATGATGACCCTGTTGCAAAGTTGGAAGCCGAAGCAATGATAGAAAATGAACTGCTTCCGCGCACGGCGGATTTATTGACTCATCTTTCTTCGATCGTTTCTGCTGCGCAGGACATCCGGGTTGAGAAGAACAATACTCTTGAGCGTTCATCCTTGTTTTTAAGGATGCTGATTTCATCGCTCGCTGTAGCCATTATCGGGATTGGGATTTTCCTGTCAGTATATATGACAAATGTGATCATCAAGCCAATTAATAAGATCAGGGATATTATCAATGACCTTGGTAAAGGGATCACGCGCAGAATAGACTATAACATGACCAGTGATGAGATTGGCCAGATGGTTCATTCCGTAAACCAGCTCTCCCAGAAACTGCAGTCGACTGCCAGCTTTGCGCATGAAATTGGAACCCGGAATTTTGATATGCCGTTTCAGCCGTTAAGCGAAGATGATACCCTGGGCAAAGCATTAATTACGATGCGGGACAATTTAAAAACCAGTGAGAAAGGCTTGATTAAAATTACGGAAGACCTGAATAAAAAGGACCTGCTCCTCCAGGCCGTAGGGTCAGCTACCTATGAATTAATCAGCAATAATAATCTTGAATCCGCTATCGGGCAGGCCATTAAGATACTGGGCCAAAAGATGATGGTAGACAGCGTAAATGTTTACCGCAACGATGCCAGTTCTGCCGGCGGAACGAAATATACGGATCAGATAGCGGGTTGGACTTGTTTTACCAATGAAATAAAATACAAGGCTCCTGACTTTCAGCAACTGACCGGTTTGCCGTCTGCTATGGAGATAATGGGTAACAATGAAATTTTCTATAGTTTAACACGCAATGTTAAAGATGCCTCTTTAAAAGAATTATTTGAACAACGCAAAATCAAATCCGTTGCCAGTATTCCACTGTTCGTCATGGACCGTTTCTGGGGATTTGTCAGTTTCAATGATTGTACAACAGAACGGCAATGGACTGAAACGGATTTTTCGATTTTAAAATCGTTTGCGCTGACACTGGGATCGGCCATTGAACGTACCCAAATAGAAGACCAATTGATAACGGCAAAAGAAAGTGCAGAAGCAGCCAGTATCGCCAAAAGTGAATTTATGGCCAATATGAGCCATGAACTGCGGACGCCCATGAACGGTATTATAGGTTTTACGGACCTGGTATTAACCACGTCATTGCAAAAAACGCAGCGTGAATACTTGCAGAACGTTGGTAAATCGGCGTATAACCTGCTGAATATTATCAACGATATCCTGGATTTTTCCAAAATGGAAGCAGGTAAAATGATAATTGATAATACTGTGTTTAAACTGAATGAAACGGTAGAAGAAACAGCCGATATGCTGTCTATCAAAGCGCTGGAAAAAAATATTGAGATCATCTGCCAGATAGACCCGAATCTGCCGGTGCAATTTTTGGGTGATCAGGCCCGCATCCGGCAGATATTGATTAACCTTATCGGCAATGCGATTAAGTTTACCGATAGCGGCGAAATTTTGGTAAAGGTTCATCAGACTGCGCCGGTGCGTCAAATACAAAGCAAAAAGTATGTCGATATCGCAATCTCGGTGCAGGATACCGGTATTGGTATCTCGCCGGAAAAAACCGCGACCATCTTTGAAAGTTTTACCCAAGCTGATTCCTCCACTACCCGTAAGTTTGGCGGTACAGGCCTTGGATTAACCATATCTAAACGCCTGGCGGAACTGATGGAAGGAAAACTGCAGGTTGAAAGTGTTCCGGGCAAGGGAAGTGTATTTACACTGCAGCTTGCACTGGAAATCGTAACCGAACACATAGGGTTCAAACCTTCGACCAAAGGAATACTACGCAAAGTGCTGGTGGTTGATGACAATATTACCAACTGTAAACTAATGCAGGGTATTTTTTCCTACCTGGATATTAATTGCAGTATCTGTTACAGCGGTGCGGAAGCGTTACAGATCATTGAAAAGGAAAATAGCAATAACCAGCATTTTGATCTGATTGTCACCGATCATCAGATGCCGGAAATGGATGGCATCACGCTGGTAAAAGAAATCAAAAAAATAGCCAGGAATGCAGGCGATCCCTTTATCCTGATGTTATCTTCTGTTGAGAAGACGATGATTCAGCAGGAGGCGGAAAGCAAGGGTATCGATAAATTTCTTTCCAAACCGGTTAAATTAAATGAACTGGTAAACCTGGTTACTTCAGTTTTTGAAAAGACGCAATCCGATAGCCCATTTAATACCGGGATACCGGTCCTGAAACATTTTTCCCAAAGAGGCAAAATACTGGTAGCCGAAGACAATGCAATGAATATGCTGCTTATTTCGGAGATATTAAGCAGGATGGGCATTGAGGTGATAAAGGCTGGCAATGGTGAAGAGGCGCTTTGCCTGCTGGCGGAAACAAATCCGGATATGATATTAATGGACATTAATATGCCCGTAATGGATGGATACAAAACCACAGAAAATATCCGGCGCCTGCCCGCGCCTTATTGTGACATACCTATTATTGCGCTTACAGCAGATGCCATGGAAGAAGACAGGGAGCGCTGCCTGCAAACGGGGATGAATGATTTTGTTTCAAAACCTTTCCGGCTACAGGAAATAGAAGCGGTATTGAAAAAATATTTGAAATACAATATCAGTGCGCAGGTGCTGATATAAAGCACGGATTCTTTGGCTGGGCCGAATCTTTTTTAATCTGAAGCCTTCTTTTTTTAGAAATATCAGTATCATGTATTCTTTTTATTTATTCAAATCCTTACGGTCAAAACCAACTGAAAAAGATAGCCTGATTTTATTCCTGCAATTTTACTTCAGCAAAAGAGTAATAGATTCTCAAAAATGGCGCGTAATTTTTTTTAAACATTATATTATAACTTTTATCCTGGATTTTTGATCTATTGAATAAAAGAATAAGTAAATATGTTTTGGCTTTGTGCGCCTGCTGTTCTTTCAATGGGGTCTCCAATGAAATAAATAGATGTCAACCTGTTTATAAATTTATGAACCAGCAAAAGATTTTATCTAAAATAGCGTAAATTGAACTATGCCGGATTTTATGTAAGATGACAATCGCCCACTGTCTGTTTTTGCATATATTGTTGTTTGTTTGCACTAAACGATTGCTGAACAAATGAAATTATTCCATTTTTATTTTTTAGCTGCGGTTCTATTTCTTAAAATACCAACTTGTTTTGGATACAGGATCATTACGCCACTTCCTTTTAGTGTAGCGAATAAAAATTATATAAAAATTCAGTTGCTGGCTGATAAAGGCGATGCACAGGCCGACTCAATATTTTGTGATATACTGTACAATGCAGGCACCCTGCTAACGAAAAGGCTAAATGCGTCAATGTCGGAAATTATTACATTGAATGAATTTAATGATGGCATTTTTAATGTGCAGGCAAGAATATACCATGGACATCATTGCGATACCATCACCAGTAAGTATAGCAGGTCCGGTATTCCTGTTCTTCTCGACAGACACCTTGCCTATAATGAAACTATATTCAAGTCTGTATATATTGACCCGGCTAAAAACGCCGGCCTTGTTCTTCAAAAAGCTGCAGTTTACCAGTTTGCCGGCAACAACAACGCGGTGTTATTTAACAGTGGATGGAACGAAGATTCTATTTATTTCCGGTTTGATATAAAAGACGCACAACTGAATACGGCCCCTTCGGGTTATTGGGATTTATTCCAGGCGAAGAACTTCCTGGAAGTTTTGTGGACGTCAGACTGCATTGAACTTGGTTTTGACCTCCGGCATGATCGCAAGGAATGGAAGGATACCG
>JBDUAY010000153.1:0-11878 GCA_040004415.1 Bacteroidota bacterium
CATCCTGCTGCTGAAAAAATGTTAAGTGTATTTAAAGAAAGTGTGGTGGCACATTCCGGAAATGCTTTTTATGAAGAATTGCAATCAATATCATACAACCCGGATTTTCAAATACTGGAAGCAATTTTTGCAACCAGGCAGGACAATGGATACAACGGAAATTTATGTGCAGACGGATCCGTTGCATTTGTGCGTTTCTTTTTAGATTATGGAAGCGGGTGGGAAGACCAGGGATACACCGGTGTAAATGAACATGATATTCCTACTGGCACAGATTGCAGTAAACATGCAGAAAAACCATTGAGTTATTCAGCATCGCTTAAAATAACGCCAAAAGCGGAGTATTGTAAAACGCATGTTTTGCCAAAAGCAAGGGCCATTCTCGAATGGAACAAAATTCCACCGGCAGGTGATCCAAATTACAATTCTATCTGGGGTGATACCGTAGATGATAACATCCAAATCAAGCCAAGAAAAATAATAATTTTCGAAAATGCAAATTTTGCTCAATTGGTTGAGCTGGCTGTTGCAAATCCGGCATTAAAACTGTCAGATGCAGCTAAATTAATTACGGGTGGAGAAGCCACGTTACAGCAATCGCAGGCATCACTTACAGCACAACCGTTAGAACTTGCTGCACTTGTGAATTTATATAAAAGCACGAATAGTGCAACCGCTGTAACACCCGGCAGGTATGGTTTGAAGAATATACAATCTGTCTTAACAAGTTTCGATTCAAATGTTATTTCCCAGAACATTGAGTTGTGGAAACAATACGGTATAGACTGGACAAGCATTGTTGCTGAACTTGAAAAGACAAACGCTGATGTAAGCTATGAACAGATAGAAAATGTTGGACTTGATTATAACCTGGAGCAATTTGTTGCATCCTTCAGGGTTAAAAGACCCGGAGGTTATTCGGGTGATCTCTGCAGCAGCGGAAGCCTTGAGTATGTTGCTTTCTGGGCCGACTGGAACAATGATTGTAACTGGGATTATGTGGGTACTACTACTGTAAATGTTCACGACATTAACAATATCCCTAAAGACGGTTTGTCATATGCGGCCATTCTCCCGTACGACTTCAATAAAATAAGAAAACAATGCGCCAATCCGGAAGTGGTAAAAATACGTGCGGTACTGTCATGGAACATCGCGCCGTCTGCAAAGGATGCCGATAAGCTTGAGTACTGGGGTAACCGTGTAGATACATACATTCAGATTAAGCCGGGTGCCGGAACAGGAACACTGGAACCTGTAATCAATATTTTGGGTGGCATACCAGTAGATAAAATCAGTGATGCAACCGGGCTTACCGTTCCGGGTGCAAAATTTGCGCTGAACCAGGTAGCTGTTAATGATGATAGTCCGTTTGGCGGCGTAATTGTTGTGCAGGGGCCACCGTTTGACCTGTACAGATATCGTATTAAAGTAACAAACATGAACACGCTGGCAAGTTATTATATCGCCAGCGATTTCACAGCAGTTGGCTGGTTAATGGTGCCACCTTTTGTTCAGTACACAAATGTTATAGCGGATCCGGTAACGCACTACTACAATTATCAGCCATTCGAAAAAAATACAGACAATGTACTGGCCAGATGGAGCCCGGGTACAAATGATCTTTTAAAACTTGAGATGGATATTGAAGGCGTTGCAGGTGTATTTACCAAGTATATTCAGATGGACAATATGGCGCCTGGTTATACTTTATCAGTGGATGATATGGGCGACTGCACGCACTACAAAATGGGCGACACCATCGCCGGTTCTTATTCTGTGAACGATGCACACTTGCTTAATTATTCACTGGTATGCACCTTCGGCGGCTCAATAAGCGGTGCTTCCAATACAGTTGGTACGCCTGCATTCAGTTTTCCAACAGCCGGTGCAACAACACCGTGCGGCAAGGTTACTTTGATTGCATATGAAAGAACAATTTACGACAGTCAGTGGACGAACAATTATTCTTACACAGAACAGATTATTTGTTTGCAGCCACAGAAAAAATAATAAATTGGTGTTATGCCTGTTCAGTATTTTTTATTCATGCTTTCAACTTTTGCGGTATGGCGCATTACTCATTTATTTTCAAAAGAAGATGGCCCATTTGATATTATCTTTTTGATAAGAAAAAAAGCAGGAGCAGGCTTCTTCGGAAGCCTGCTCGACTGCTTCTATTGCACAAGCGTTTGGGTAGCATTGCCATTTGGCATTTGTATTGGAAATGCCTGGCCGGAGAAATTGCTGTATTGGCTAGCATTTTCCGGTGCCGCCTGCCTGCTGGAGCAGGCTACGGGAAAAGATAAAGACAGGCACGATGATATACCTGGTTATAAAGAAGATTAATTAATACCTAAAAAATGATAGTCATGTGTAACTGCGGAAATAAAAGAGGCGGGCTCGCAGAGCGCCCGGTCGCTAAGCTGTCCGGCTCAACACCAGTGCAACAAACAGGCGGTAGCATGTGGCCCGACGTTAATTTTACGTATACAGGCCAGTCTGCTTTAACTGTCACGGGAAATATAACAGGCAGAAATTACCGTTTCAATGCACCCGGTGAGCAGCAGTTAATTGATTACCGGGATGCGCCGCATATGATGAAAGTGCCGGTGCTTAAAAATATTATGTAAGAGCAGCTTAGGCACGGCTGGTGTCTGGTTACTATTGGTTTCAAGACATTCCGCCATGTATCCAAAGCATTATTGTTAACTAACGGTAATGCTTTTATAATTTAATGCAACAATTAAATTCTATTGAGATTACATAAGTATTTCATTCACGTGTTTATGAATCCCGGCAGCTATTTTGTTCAACGGTAAATCATTTTCATCTCCACCAAAAGGATCTTCAATTTCTTCTGCTATAATTTCCAGGCTTGCCAATACATAAAATACAAAAGTTACTACCGGAATAATTAAGTAACCCAGCGAAAACACATAACCCACTGGAAGTGTAATTACATAAAAGAAAATGAATTTTTTAATAAAAGCGCTGTAAGAATAGGGGATGGGGGTATTCTTGATTCGTTCACAAGCGCCGCAGATATCAGTAAACGATTGCAATTCTGCATTCAGTACGATTAACTGGTCACCTTTTATTTTTCCTTCTTCATATAAGTGCTGTACACGTTTAAAAAGGAGCGTGGCCACCTGGTTGGGTACATGTTTGTCTTTATTAATTTGCTGTTCAAGCTGTTCATCGTTGTCGAATAAAGCGATGCGGGTTGTTTCATGACCAAGATGCTTTTTTAATGCATATGCATACGCCGGAATTATTTTTCTAAAAAAATTTCGGTGATTTTTATCTTCCGCTGGTAGCATAACAGATAATTTAATAGCGAGGTTACGACTGTTGTTTACGAGTGCGCCCCATAATTTTCTGCCTTCCCACCAACGATCATAGGCAGTATTGGTACGAAAAACCATCAGCATCGAAATCACGAATCCCAGCAACCCGTGGATAACAGAAATGCTTTTAACATGACTGCTTTCACTGAGATGCAAAAATTTTGTTTCTATCACGGCAACAATACCTGCATAAGCAGCCACCGCGATCAGCAATGGAAATAATTTGCGGATGGTATCCGACTTGTGAAGCCGAAAAAGAAAAACAAACCAATCTTTGGGATTATAACTTATCATGCGGGAAGATATTTCTGATGGCTGATTGTGTGATTGTTGATTTCTTTCATCCTGTCTTGTTATTTTTTCGGCTACCGGTTGATAACGGAATAATAATTAGCATATTTCCACACTTTTTAGATTTTCACATGAGTCATTAGCGAAAGTTTCTTTATCCATCCCCGCAGCAAATACAATGGAATAATCCCAATAACCCCAAAAGAACAATCAATGCATTTCCAGTAAAAGGGTATGCCACGAACTGTGCCTGCAATAAATGCCAATGGAAAAATGGCAACGCATGCCAGCATGCCCCATTCTATTACCCAGATATTTTTTATTGGATCTTGTAACGGACCTATAAAAAACAGGGCAATTACAATGTGCGCAAATGCGAGCCAGTCGTACCCGTATGCCAACATGGGATAATGTTGATTTGTGTAAACCAGTGCGTCGTATACTTTCGCAATGAAGGCAGCCAATGCGGCTGACATGTGGTTTTGGAAACCCAGTAACCAATGCAATTCAGTTTCAAGCGGAAAAGCTGTTACGCCGCTTAATATCAATGCCACCATGAAGAAGATAATGGTGAACCTTATCCTGGTAAGCAGTTTGGTGTAAGCAGGGTTTCTTTGCATTGGTTGAAATTAGGAAATAATAGATGAAACATTATTATTTGCTTCCCCAATTGCGCATCTTTATACGGTTGCTATTATCTGTATCGTGCGAATTCAGTATTTCCACATTTCCGCATCAGCGCATTCTTCAAATTATCTCAATCGTGCTGTTTAATTTTATCAATGGAATTCAGCAGGCCCCCGGTAAATTTATCATCAGCCAGTTGCCAGAACATAATACCATTAAGGTTATTTTTCTGAACATATTTTACTTTCAGCTGAATGGATACACTATCGTCATACGTTGCAAGTAACCTTCTTTGTATATTGAATGCATACGGCGCGCTGGCAACACTATCCCAGTATTGTACAAATCCGTTGGCAACACTTAATGAGTCAGCCAACCGGCTATATGAAAAGCCATGATCAAATTTTCCAGGCAGGTATAATCCGTTGTTGGTAGTGTCCGTTACCGCAAAAAATCTTCCGTAAAAAGCAGCGCCAATTACAATCTTATTAGCCGGAACACCCGCCGCCATCATCATTTTTACACCGTTGTCAGTTGATTCTTTTTGACGGGGTGTTGAATATAACGGTGTATGATGACCGCTAATAGTACTGAAGCCCGAAACAAGATCATAACTCATCAGGTTTACCCGGTCAATTTTAGCCATCACTTTTTTCCAGTCAACAGATGAATCTATAAATTTTGCAAAGCCGCCGGCGGCAAAGCTTATTTCATTCTTTTTACCCAGTTTTTTTCTGAGTTTGGTTACTAAGGCTGTAAATGCCGGTTTGTCGTCCGGGCTAAAGGAATGGCCAGGAAAGCCTTCGATGGCAGGATATTCCCAGTCGATGTCAATGCCATCAGTACCAAAATAATCATTGAGACTGCTTACTGATCGGGCAAATTGCCTGCGTCCTTTTTTAGTTGAAAAAACGGGCGAGCAAGTTTCACATCCCCCCCAACCACCCAGCGACAAAATTATTTTCAGTTTAGGGTTCCTGCTTTTTAACGCTACCATTTTTTGTATCGTGGCACTGTCACGCGCATTCCCAACCGATAGGGTATTACCTTTTAAATGGCAGAAACAGAAAATGAGATGCGTTAGTTTTTCCACTTCAAAACTATCGATCATACTGGTGCGTCCTGCGTAATACGCAATCACGGCAAAATCTTTTTTTTCATTCTTTTGTTGCGAAAAAGCGCCCAGGCTGAATGTACAAATCAGTAACAATAATATAATACGGTGGGTCATATATTTATTTTATTCCAAAAACCGGATGGTTTATTTGGTTTGGTAAATTATACAAAGACCGTCAAACCATGTGATTAAAATCGAATAATGAAGCTGAGTTAACATCTCGTAAACAGCCTTTTAAGTAGAATTTGATGAGAGAGTGTTAAATATTATGCACATTTAAGCTCCTGCCGCC
Organism: Bacteroidota bacterium; assembly: GCA_040004415.1. Classification (GTDB taxonomy): domain Bacteria; phylum Bacteroidota; class Bacteroidia; order Chitinophagales; family Chitinophagaceae; genus JACMLD01. Next base: position 5,678 of record JBDUAY010000153.1, read on the forward strand.
TCAACAAGGCAGGTCTATTTCATTTCTACGAATACTTGCATTAACTTTGCATCCTCATAAGAAAAACAGTTATTTAATGATCGCAATTTTAATATTCTTCTTTTCACATTGGTTTTTATCACTCTTTTTTCATACTTTTTTTCTGCACAGGTACGCTTCTCATCAAATGTATACTACCGGAAAAAAAAGAGAGAAGTTATTTTATTTTCTAACCTGGTTTACACAGGGGTCTTCTTTCTTAAACCCGCGCGCATATGCAGTGCTGCACCGCATGCACCATGTTTACAGCGACACAGAAAAAGACCCGCATTCGCCCCATTTTTTTAAGGATGTCTGGCACATGATGATTCATACAAAAGAAATTTACCAGTCTTTTTTAACGGGCACAGCATTGCCGGATGCGCAGTTCACCGAAGAGTACCTGCCGGTTTGGGCTAAGCTTGATAAGATAGGGGATAGCATGATTACGCGTATCTTGTTTGGGATTGCGTACACAGCATTCTATGTGTATTTTGCGCCCAGCGCCTGGTGGTATTTATTGTTGCCAATACATTTTTTAATGGGCCCTATCCAAGGTGCTATTGTAAACTGGTGCGGTCACAAATATGGTTATGCAAATTTTAATAATGGCGACCATTCCAAAAACACTGAGCCATGGGGCATATTTCTAATGGGTGAACTTTTTCAAAACAATCACCATAAATACCGCAACAGTCCCAACTTTGCAAAGAAATGGTTTGAGTTTGACCCTACATACGTCATCATGATTGTGATGAACGGACTTCATATCATCAGGTTGAAAAAGACATAGTATAAACAAGTATAAAATATTAAAACCTGCCAGTTGACTGAGCAGGTTTTTTTGTGCGGTTAAGCGTTACAGGTAGTTTTCAACTGACAGGATCATAGCAGTCGTAATTTCGCTGGCGGTATATTTTATCGTCTTTAAATTCGAAGACGGTACAGATATGGGCTTTCAAAACCTGTCCCTGTTTCAACCTGCCTGCTTTTACTTTTAACTCGCCTGTCCACATAAATTCGGCAATTACTGCATCGGTTGTTTCAAAAAACTTAGTGGGTTCAAAACGCTGCCAGGCCAGCATTTTTTTGCCTGCTTCAGCTCCTTCCATTAAATTATTAAATGTTCTGTGCCGCGTTGTATGTATCATCAAATTAGGATATTCAGTCTGTTCCACACCCGGATGCAATATGCCTTTGTATTCATTTTCACTGGTCGTAAACCACTGCAGCAATTGAAAAAATCTTTTTACCTGGTCGGTTTTGTTTGTCATGGCAGGTTTTTTTAGTTGAATGAATTACACAACTAAAATAACATCTTTAACTGTGATTTAATAATTGTCTGAACGGTGTTTTGTTTTTCGGGGGTTGAGATGATTTTTAGGATGTAATTGAATACATTGCTCCGTTTTCATCGTAATCAAAAAATAAAAGTAATCATAGTCCACGCAAAAAAAATCAGCAGGTTACCCGCTGATTTTTTATTTATCGAACGAAGATTTGGTTATTAACTACCACAACTCACGCAGCCGTCTTCCATGGTACAACTGCCACCATCCAGCAAGCCCTCATCAACTGTAATTGCTTCAATTACTTCAACGGCTACATCCTGCGCATCATTCAGCGGCTCTTTTACTTTACCACCCTGCTTTTCTACCGTGAACTGAACTGCTTGTGAAGCTGCTTTGGTACGCAGGTAATACATACCCGTTTTTAATCCTTTTTTCCATGCGTAAAAATGCATGGAAGTAAGTTTGGAAACAGAGGGTGCATCAATGAAAAGATTGAGCGATTGTGATTGACAAATATATGCCCCGCGATCTGCAGCCATGTCTATAATAGCCCGTTGTTTTATTTCCCACACGGTCTTGTAAATTTCTTTAATCTGCTCCGGAATGCCTTCTATCTGCTGCACAGAGCCATTGTGCTGAATAATATTATGTTTCATTTCATCGTTCCAAAGGTTCAGTGCAACCAAATCTTTTAAAAGATGCTTGTTTACAATAATAAATTCACCGCTTAAAACACGGCGCACATAAATGTTTGATGTATATGGTTCAAAGCACTCGTTGTTGCCCAGTATTTGCGATGTAGAAGCAGTTGGCATGGGCGCCACCAATAAAGAATTTCTTACACCATGTTTTAATACTTCCGCTTTTAAAGTGTACCAATCCCAGCGTAAGGTAGGCTCTGTGTTCCACATATCAAATTGAAAAACCGCTTTTGAAACAGGCGACCCCGCATACGTTTGATAAGGACCATCTTTTTGTGCGAGATCTTTGCTGGCAGTCATAGCCGCAAAATAAATCGTTTCAAAAATTTCTTTGTTTAGTTGTTTAGCTTTTTCACTTTCAAATGGAAGGCGCATCAGGATAAATGCATCTGCAAGTCCCTGTACGCCCAGGCCAATTGGACGATGTTTTAAATTTGAATACCGTGCTTCTTCAATCGGATAATAATTATTGTCGATTATTTTATTGAGGTTCAATGTTGCCTGGTAGGTAACATCATATAATTTCTGGTGATCAAATTTTCCGTCAATCACAAATCTTGGTAACGCCAGCGAAGCCAGGTTACAAACAGCCACTTCTTCGGGAGAAGTGTACTCCATTATTTCTGTGCATAAATTTGAACTTTGAATTGTGCCCAAATTTTGCTGATTGCTTTTTCCATTGGCGGCATCTTTATATAAAAGATACGGCGTACCAGTTTCTATTTGAGCATCAAGAATGGCGAACCATAAATCCTGCGCTTTAATAACTTTCCTTGCCTTTCCTGCTGCTTCATATTTTGTGTACAAGTCTTCAAACGCTGCACCATGGCACAAATGCAGACCAGGTGCTTCGTTCGGACAAAACAAACTCCAATCAGCACCCGCTTCTACACGTTTCATAAACAGATCCGGAATCCAGAGCGCATAAAATAAATCTCTCGCACGCATTTCTTCTTTACCATGGTTTTTGCGGAGATCCAAAAACTCAAATACATCAGCGTGCCATGGTTCTAAATACACCGCAAATGCGCCTTTGCGTTTGCCACCGCCCTGGTCTACATAACGCGCAGTATCATTAAAAACTTTAAGCATAGGAATGATGCCATTGCTGGTACCATTTGTGCCGCCAATATAACTGCCGGTAGCACGAATGCCATGTATCGCCAACCCAATACCGCCAGCACTTTGCGAAATTTTTGCAGTTTGTTTAAGCGTATCATAGATGCCATCAATACTATCTTCTTTCATTGTGAGCAAGAAGCAACTGCTCATTTGCGGTTTGGGTGTGCCAGCATTAAACAGGGTAGGGGTTGCATGCGTAAACCAACGCTCGCTCATTAAATGATATGTTTTAATGGCACTTTCAATATCTTCTTTGTGAATGCCAAGAGCAACGCGCATATACATGTGTTGCGGACGCTCAACCACTTTTGCATCCAGCTTCAGCAGGTAAGATTTTTCAAGGGTTTTAAAACCGAAATAATCAAAGCCATAATCACGATCGTAAATGATCGTAGAATCCAGCAATGCCGCATTCTCATGAATTATATTCCAAACATCGTCGGCTATGAGCGGCAACAGTTTGCCCGTTTTGCTATCGGTACACTCATGCAATAGTTTCATTGTATGAGAAAAACTTTTCGTCGTATTTTTATGCAGGTTGCTTACTGCAATACGGCTTGCGAGCAAAGCATAATCCGGATGTTTAACCGTTAGTGACGCGGCAGTCTCGGCTGCGAGGTTATCCAGTTCGGTAGTGGTAACACCATCGTATAAACCTTCAATTACTTTTTTAGCAACATCAATAGAATTTACAAAACGTCTTTCAAGTCCGTAGCATAATTTTTCAATGCGTGCCGTAATCTTATCGAATTTGACGCTTTCTTTTTTGCCGTCTCTTTTTATAACAAACATATATGGGTTAGTTTATTTGTTGGGTGATCAGTTGATAAGTTGAATGCTTGATTTGTCGATGGGCTGACTCGCCAGGATCCTGATTTTTTTACGATCTCATATTGCCACGCCGCCAATTACGAATTCTTAATTACTAGAAGTCTTCATCCACAGAAAAAGCCTGCGCTTCTTTGCCAGACAGAACACCTGACTTCTGATAATCTCCGACTCTTTTTTCAAAGAAATTTGTTTTGCCTTCCAGCGAAATCATTTCCATAAAATCAAAAGGGTTAGTAGCATTAAACATTTTGCTATAACCCAGTTCCGTTAACCACCGGTCTGCAACAAATTCAATGTACTGCTGCATTAGTTTTGCATTCATGCCAATCAAGGCTACCGGCAGTGCTTCTGTAATAAATTCTTTTTCTATTTCAACTGCATCGCCAATAATTCCTTTCACTGCTTCTTCCGTTAATTTTTCATTCAGCATACCATACAGCAGACAGGCAAATTCGCAATGCAAACCTTCGTCGCGGCTGATGAGTTCATTACTAAATGTTAGACCAGGCATTAAGCCTCTTTTCTTTAACCAAAAGATGGAACAAAAACTACCACTAAAAAAAATACCTTCTACCGCTGCAAAAGCAACAAGTCTTTCTGCAAAATTTCCGTTGTTAATCCAGCGCAGGGCCCATTCTGCTTTTCTTTTTACAGCAGGCACCGTTTCGATGGCATGAAACAGCCTGTGTTTTTCAGCCGGATCTTTTATATAGGTATCAATGAGCAATGCATACGTTTCGGAATGAATATTTTCCATCATGATTTGGAAACCATAAAAACATCTTGCTTCCGGTAATTGAACTTCGCTCATAAAATTTACCGCGAGGTTTTCATTAACGATGCCATCGCTGGCAGCAAAAAAAGCCAGTACATGCGAAACAAAATGACGCTCTCCATCATTTAATGCAGCCCAGTCTTTTAAGTCACTGCTTAAATCAATTTCTTCTGCCGTCCAGAAGCTGGCTTCGTGTTTTTTATATTGTTCCCATACTCTTGGGTATTTAATTGGAAGGATAACAAACCGGTCTTTATTCTCTCTCAGTAAGACTTCATTTTCATTCTGCATGGTATGCCAAATTTTGTATGGATGATTACCTGCGGTGAAAGAGACGGGGTGCTGATTACAGCAGGAAAATTTTCCTTTTGTAACCAGTTCACAGCCTTTCGCCCGAAAGCATAAAACTCATTTGATGTGATACGGCAGGTCTTCTGACTTTCCCCCTTCCTGATGTCTTCCCATCCCAATAAAAGCGGGACAGTGACCGGAATTTTCAGAAAGGCTTTTGACACCATTTGGCGCCATGGGATTTACAGCTACGGGGATAGTACCGGATTTTCGCCGGATTCCCTTTTAATTCCGCAATAAAAAATGTACTGCGGCAACCATATTCACAATACAACATTACTAATCAATATTAAATTATTATGAAGGATTTATGCACCGGTTGTTGAAAACAAATAAGAGCCTTATTGGCAGGGCATCAGGTGAATATTAAGGCTGATTGGGGATAACGTTTTTTGGTTTTTTATTTCTAACCAAACTCATTACTACGGGCGTTAAAGAAAGCATTGATCTTCCAATCCCGGGATGTATAAAAATGGCCACCAGCAGGCACACAATAAAAATGGCTGGCAAAAGCAAAGAGCGGATTTTGGCTTTTTGCAGAAAATCGCCGCCGGGTAAATCTTCTGCTACCTTGTTTTGGGGATTGCCAATGTATCTCCACAAGACAAAGTTAAAAAAACCGGTCAGCGTGATGTTAAATACGTAAATAGCATAAGGCCAGTTCAGGTGAAATAATTCGGGTGATGAATACTCACTGTATACGTTAGTAGAAAATGGCATTAATACAATGGAAAATAAAAATAACAGATTAAGCCAGATGAGCCTGCTGTTATAGTTGACTACAAAGCCAAACATTTTATGGTGAATAGTCCAGTAAAGACTGATAAGAAAAAAGCTAATAATAAACCCAACGAATTTAGGAATAAGAGAAAGCGCACTTTCCAGAAAATTATGATCAGTGATGGCCAGCCCGCTTTTTATTTCAGGTACCTTAATGTCAATTATCAGCAACGTAATAGCGATGGCAAATACGGCATCACTAAATAAAACAATACGTTCTACCTGGAACTGCTGCTTGCTATGGTGATGAAGATTTTTCATTCGTATTTGTGAAACACCTGCGTTAGCTTTTTGTTGCTGTAATAATGCATATCCTAAATTAACACATAAA
>JBDUAY010000552.1:0-3515 GCA_040004415.1 Bacteroidota bacterium
ACCTTATTAATGGCTACCAGGAAACGGGCAAACTCAAAAGGCTTAAGCAGGTAATCAGTTACGTTCAGTGCAAATCCTTCTACTGCATATTGGTGGTAAGCCGTTGTAATAATAATTGCGGGAGGATTGACAAGAGTTTTAAGAAAATCAATTCCTTTTAATTTGGGGAGGTGGATGTCAAGAAATATAAGATCTGTATTGTTTTGGCGAAGCCATTCAGTAGCCAGTATAGCATCCTTAAAGTGGCCCTGCAATTGAAGGAAAGGCAATTGGCCAATATAATCCTGCAACAGTTTTACTGCCAACGGTTCATCTTCTACGATGATACATTTTATTTCAGGCATGACTGCTGAGATTGATTTTTAATTGAGCTATAAAGACGCCTGCTTCCTGCTTTGTATCCAGCGAAAAGTCTGTAAACTGCAGTTCAAGCTGACGCCGCAAGTTTGACAACCCGATATTTTCTTTCAAATCATTTGCTGGCTGAACGGCCCCGGAAGAATTTTTAACCAGAAAGCTTAGTTTTCTTTGCCTGATTGAAAGATGGATTTCAACGAACGGAGAGTTCCTGGTTTCTGATACACCATGTTTAAATGCATTTTCTACCAATGGTATCAGCAATAATGGAGGCAATGCCTGTTTCATGTCCTCAATATCATGATTGAAGTTTACCCGCAAAGAATCATCGTATCTCAATTGCTCCAGTGCAATATAATCGTTCATGATTTTAAGTTCTTGCTCTACTGCTATATAGGCGCCGGTTGTTTCATAAAGCATATAACGCAGAATTTTCGACAACCTCAAAATAGCTTCCGGAGCGAGGTCTGATTTGTCCCTGCTCAGAGAATAGATATTGTTTAGTGTATTAAAAAGAAAATGCGGATTGGTCTGCGACTTCAGGTAGTTCAGCTCAGCTGCCTGTTTTTCAATTCGTAATTGCTGCGCCGTTTTTCTTAAGTGGATATGGTTGTAAATGTGGCGGACAATACCAAAAAGGAAAAGGCAACCTATACTCGAACCAAACTGATCGCCTATGATCGATTGCCTGGTATCCCTGGCGGTAGCAAAGGAAGTATATACATGCAGGCCGATACCAATGCGGCGCCAGAGAGCCATGCCTATAGCGGCTAAAAAGACTGACGCTAATAAAATCAGTAAAGAACGTCCTGGTTTTTTAAAGCTGAAGCGTGGAACAGCCCATTCAAAAAACCAAAAACTTAAAGTAATAAGGTACAATGATCTCCAGGCTTCATTAACTGCCATCTTCGCAAAATCGCCTGGGCTTTCACCAGCATTGCTAAGTATAGATAATGCCAGCGAAACAAGTCCCACCCAACCATAAAACTGGTAACGTCTTACCCAAGGTAACCACCTCATATACCGACAAAGCTATTGTATGAAACGGACACTACGGTACTGTTGGTAGACCTTAAACAGTTGTTTGTTGACAACCGGTTCCTGCAATCCGGATATTTGGCTAAACTTGCTTTATGAAAAAAACAATACAATTCGGTGAAAAGGTAGAGGGATTTAATATCCCCGTTTTAAATGAAAGGGAGATACGCGCCTCGGCGGGGATACTATTCCTCGCCGCCCTCCTGTCGCTGATGGCCATTCTTTTCAAAGGGAATTTTTTGCCCATTAAATATTTTATTACAGCTTTTCTGCTGGATTTTAATATCCGCGTTTTTATCAATCCAGGGATGTCGCCTTCATTAATTATAGGGCGGATAATTGTAAGAAACCAGCGTCCTGAATATGTCGGGGCTGCCCAAAAAAGATTTGCGTGGATTATTGGCATTGGGTTATCTGCACTGATGTTTATTTTCCTGGTGCTGGCGAATGCCTACAGTCCTATTACGGGTCTTTCCTGCCTGGTATGTCTCCTGTTCCTTTTTTTTGAATCAGCATTTGGAATTTGTCTTGGTTGTAAATTTTATTCTCTTTTTCACAAAGAAAAGGCAAAATATTGCCCGGGTGAAATATGTGAGGTTGGCGAAAGGCAGAAAATAACTTTTATACAGTTTTTTATAGTGATTGTTTTTCCTATGCTTCTCCTGTTCATCTTTTCTTTATTCAATGGCTTTTTTCATATACAACCTCATGATTTATTCAGTTGATTTTTTTGAATCTTTCAGGAATAATATTATTGCTGCGCCGGGTATCTTGTATGCTGACTGGACCGCCAGTGGAAGAGCATACAGACCTATTGAGACATACCTTCAGAAAAACATATTACCTTTTGTAGGTAACACGCATACACATTCCAGCCTCAACGGTAGCCTCATGTCTGAAGCTTACACTGCGGCAAGAAGAATTATAAAACAGCACGTTCATGCAGGCAATGATGATGTACTTATTTTATGTGGCAGCGGTATGACAGCGGCGGTAAATAAATTGCAGCGGATTTTAGGAATAAGAATCCCTGAACGAATGGGTGAATACCTGGAATACGATCATTTTCATTTTAATGAATCAGTTCGTCCCGTTGTTTTTATTACCCATATGGAACATCACAGTAATCAACTTTCATGGCTGGAAACAATTGCAACAGTTGAAATCTTTACCAGCCTGAAACATTTTGCAGAATTGCTTTTCAAATATAAAGATCGTAAAAATAAAATAGCTGCAATAACCGCCTGCTCAAATGTAACAGGTATCCAAACTGCTTACCACGAAATTGCGCGGATGATACATGCCTATGAAGGGTATTGTTTTGTCGATTTTGCCTGTTCAGCCCCCTATGTTAATATCAACATGCACCCGTTGCAAAAAGATTGCCACCTCGATGCCATCTATTTTTCACCTCATAAATTTTTAGGTGGCCCCGGTACACCTGGTGTGCTGGTCTTTAACCGGAAAATATATAAAAATGCAGTTCCGGATCATCCCGGAGGTGGAACAGTTTTGTACAGCAATCCCTGGGAGGGGAGAGCGTATATTGAAGATATAGAGCAGCGGGAAGATGGGGGAACGCCTCCTTTCCTGCAGGCAATAAAAGCAGGGATGACTATCAGGCTCAAAGAACAGATGGGGGTTGATAATATGCTTGAAAGGGAAGCGTTGATAGTGCCAATGATACTTGAAAAACTATCCGCAGTAAAAGATATTGAAATCCTGTCGGGAGAAACAATAAAAAGAATGGCAATTATTTCTTTTATTGTCAAAGGAGCACATTACAATCTGGTAGTTAAAATTCTCAATGATCGGTTTGGCATACAAGCAAGGGGTGGTTGTTCCTGTGCAGGCACTTATGGTCACTTTCTACTTAAGGTTGAAAAAAATAGATCCGATGAAATCCTTCAGTCCATCAGGAACGGTAACCTTCAGGCCAAGCCGGGGTGGGTGAGATTGTCTTTTCACCCTGTGATGAGTGATGAGGAGATAGCTTTCATACTGGAAGCCGTTGAACTGACTGCTGTTCATTTTAAGGAATGGGCCATTGATTATTTTTATGATGGAAAACAAAATGAATACCAACACAAAACAATAAATCATTGTGCAGCGGGCCGTGT
>JBDUAY010000553.1:0-3510 GCA_040004415.1 Bacteroidota bacterium
CTCCGGAGGAGCTTCCTGTGCATTGCAGGGTGCTCCTCCCGGGCGAAAATTCTTGACTAAGGAACATTGATATAACATACGCTAAAAAATGCCAATGAAGTTTTTTTATGGCCGGCTTCTGTAGTACCTTAGAAATCCCTTACTACTCACACATCTGTTATACTTTAAAAAACATTATTATTATGAACGAGCAGCAGATCAGCATTCGTGAACAGCAGAAACAATCCTGGAATAAATTTTCTGGCGGATGGAAAAAATGGGATGATATGACCATGGATTTTTTGAATCCGGCCGGACAAGCAATTATCGCGGCTATCAAACCCGGTGGTACCGATAAAATACTTGATATAGCTGCTGGTACCGGGGAGCCGGGATTAACGATTGCCGGTATGTTGCAGGGGGGCAAAGTTATCATTACTGATTTGGCGCAGGACATGATAGACATCATAAAAGAAAAAGTAACAAAACGCGGCATTACAAATATTGAAACAGCAGTATGCGACGTTTGTGAACTTCCATTTGCTGATAATAGTTTTGATGCTATCAGTTGCCGTTTCGGTTTTATGTTTTTCCCCGACATGCAGTTAGCAGCCAATGAAATGGCAAGAGTGCTTAAGCCAGGTGGACAAATTGCAACAGCGGTGTGGAATACACCCGACAAAAATTTTTGGGTTACTGCTATGATGGCTACAATCGGTAAAAATATAGAATTGCCAGCGCCTGTACCAGGTGCGCCCGGTATGTTTCGTTGCGCACAGCCCGGCACAATTAAAAATATTTTTGAAACGGCCGGATTTAAAAATATTACAGAAAAAGAAGTTGCAACAAAATATAAAGTAGGCACCCGTGAAAACTATTGGAGCATGATGACTGAAGTAGGCGCCCCAATTGTTGCTGCGCTCAGCAAAGCGGATGAAGCAACGATACAAAAAATAAAAACCCAGGTATTTGAACTGTTGGAACAAAAATATGGAGATGAAAATATCGGTATTGATGGAAGCGCTATTGTAATATCAGCAGAAAAATAATTAAAATAATTTATATACACCAGCTATTAATAAAAGGTTTCCTCCAAGAAACCTTTTATGATATACAGCGTAATTATGTTTGTACCGGACAGCAATTATCGCAATTACAACTCCTCAAGCCCAAAAAAATATTAATTCGGTCTGCGGAGGTATTATTTTTATTTATCTGCACGCAATTGTTTGCAGAGTAAGCGATTTGGATTATTTTCATAGCGCCTAACCAACCCCTGTTTGCTGCCTGCGTATTATATATACAAGATGTATTTATCATAAAATCAAAATTCAAATTATGAAACAAGTCAACTCGTTCATGGCGCTGTGCTTTATTACGGTATTTTTATTGGTAGTGGCTTCCTGTTCTAAAACAGGTCCAACCGGGCCAGCAGGCGCAACAGGTCCAGCGGGTCCTGCAGGTGCGGCTGGGGCTGCAGGTGGAACGGGTGCTGCCGGACCAGCCGGTACTGCCAATGTTATTTATTCGGCGTGGTTAGATGTACCTTATCAATACCAATCTACAACTCCTGGAGACACAGTTTGGTTTGGCAATATACCTGCGCCAAAACTTGATACAAATATTTTAACAAAAGGTGAAATGAAAGTATATTGGAACGACAATTATGCAAAAGCTATTGACATTGCCCCACTTCCTTATAACGATGGCGGCAGTATTATTCTGGTAAATTTTGAAGTAGGCAATATATATCTTACTGCAAATTTTAATGCGGGAACGGGTACTGATGGCACAGGAAAATTTTGGCAATACAGGTATATCCTGGTTCCGGGTGGTACCGGAGCCCGTTCAGCCATCAACTGGAACAATTACGCGGAAGTCAAAAAATACCTGAACCTGAAAGATTAATTTAATTCATGCATATACATAAAAAAGACGCGGCTGATAACCGCGTTTTTTTTATGTAGCATTTAAGAAATGGTTCTGTTAAATTCGCAATACCGAAACCGTTTTAATACCGGATATCTTCACTGAAAAATGTGCGTACAGAGGTTTTCAGGGTGATCAGGTCTGAACCTGCTTTTTTTGGCAAATTCAGATTTTTGGTTATGCAGATACATTGCAGGATGAATTGAACTATTTTCATAAAGCCGTATGGCCAATTGAAATAGCTATCCTTTCTTATTTAATAAATCAAAAGTTAAAAAATTATGAAAAAAGTAAACTCTTTTATTGCCATCTGCTTCAGTGTTGCCTTTTTACTGTTAGCTAACTCCTGCTCTAAAACAGGCCCCGCCGGTCCTGCCGGAACAGGTTCCACTGGTCCGGCAGGACCAACCGGTGCTGCCGGACCAGCTGGTGCCACGGGCACAGCCAATGTTATTTATTCACCCTGGCTGGATGTAGCTTTTACCTTAAATAACGGGACCTACGCTGCAACCATCGCTGCCGCAAAACTGGACTCCCTGATGTTGCTTAAAGGTGAAATAAAAGTGTATATTAATACCGGTTATGCTGCCGCGCCGGATATCCTGGCAATTCCGTTTTGGAATACCAGTATTATAATAAATGATGAGTTCAAATTGAACACGATAAATCTAAGCTCTAATATTGATGCTTCAACCGGAACTGATGCAAGTGGAAAATACCAACAATACCGCTACGTTCTTGTACCGGGCGGTACGGGAGCCCGTTCAGCCATCAATTGGAACAATTACGCAGAAGTTAAAAAATACCTGAATTTGAAAGATTAAATTATTCATACATGTACATAAAAAAAGACGCGGCTGATAACCGCGTCTTTTTTTATGTATATCGATTTACTTCATTATAAATTTTATAACAACCTTACTGCTACGCCCAGTTGTATATGGCTGGACCGCCAAGCATAACGATTATCGTTAGGAATATTTTGAACATTCGAAAATCCCTGGTTGTAACGACCATAAATTGAAACTCGGCCTACGTTTAATTGCGCACCTGCATTTGCGCTAAACTCAGATTTTTTAAACGAATTATTAAAATTACTTGTTATCAGACTTTCCGCATCAACAATTAGTAAGCCGTATTGTGGTCCTGCCAAAAAAGAAAATGCCGGGGTTACGTTGTACTTAAGCATTACAGGAATGCTAATATAAGCCAGTTTCACATCTTTAGCAGCATAAGGATTGCCCCTGTCATTATAATAAGTGAAAAAATCAGCATCATCTGATCGCTTAGTGTTATTCTGCGATAATAAAAGTTCTGGTTGTATGCTCCATTTATTATTAAAAGTTCGTTCTGCGTAAACCCCGCCCTGAACGCCAGCTGTATATCCAGAGGCCATTCCTTTACCACTGATATTGGTTAAATTAAAATCAGCTTTTACGCCAAAATGCCATTGCGGAAGATTGTTAGATTGTGCGTGCAGGAGAGCTACCATTAGTAAACCAAAAAAGGTCAGCGTGTACTTCATAAATAAAGGTTGAAAAATTAAGTTTTTTTGCAATTGGGTTAAAATTAATTGTATCGTTTCAAAACTATCAGATTGCT
>JBDUAY010000554.1:0-3507 GCA_040004415.1 Bacteroidota bacterium
CCATTGTCAACCGCATACCGGATGGCCAGGGCAATGTCTTTATCCCATTCATCGCCCCCCTTTTTAGCTGCACGTACCGACATTATCTGCACATTATCAGCAACACCATCCATTCCGACTCCATTATTTCTAATAGCAGCAATAATTCCAGAACATTGGGTACCATGATCAATAATAGTATCACCAACTATATTGTTACCATAGTCCCTGTCATTAATATTGTAAGGATCATCTCCAATTATTTCTTTTCTTAATTTGCCCTCATTACCAGCCAAAGATTGCATTCCTTTAAAACGATTCAAAAATGATTCCCCGTCATTTATATAATCTCTCAAAGATTTGCCAGATGGCATAACTACAAACATGTCTAATGCAAATTTCTTAATATCAGCTTCAGCACTGTCTGTTGGTGTAAAAGATGTAGCGTCACTTAAATAAATTACTTGTTTTGAGTCTCTTTTTTTAATCAAACTGTCTGCGGTTTCAAACTTCTGTAATGTATTTTCCACATACTGAATTGTACTAATCCTACTAATTGAATCTTCAACGTGTTTGTTCTGTATAAATAGAAAATATTTATATTCCTTTTGATTTGCTACCATCGAGGAATCTTTTATTGTGCTGTATTCCGGGAAAAGGCGAACATATTCTCTGTCAACATCAGTACCACCTGTTATCATATTCCTGCCATCCTTACCGCCTAAAAAATTCCATCCATGCATATCATCGATATAGCCGTTGCCATCATCATCAATACTATTGCCGGGTATCTCTTTTTTATTTGTCCAGATATGCCCCTGTAAATCTTCATGAGTAATATCAACGCCGCCATCAATAACCGCTACAATTACCGGATGGCTTTTTTTGCCTTTTAATAATTCTTCGTAAGCCCTGTTTACGGAAGTGCCATATACAGTGTCCTGTTCGTAATCGAGCAATTGCCAGGTTTGTTGTTTTGATAATTTGGCGCTGGTTTTTGTTTGTGCCCCGGTAGAAAAATTCAATAGCAGTAATGCTATTACCGGGATAAAGATGTGTTTTAAACTTTTCATACTTTGTATTTTGGAAAGATCATTTAGTATCCCCTTTTAGTGTTTATATCACCAGAACTACACACCTATTTTCAAATATCTTTTTATTAAATGGCCTGTGGTATTTCTTTTGTGCAAGGTTTATAAAGCCATTTCGAAAAATAAAAAAAAAATGGCACAGGACTACCATTAATAGATATCTATATCTGAAAATAAATAATTGACAGGAATCATTTTATCTCATTGTATAGATTGCGGGAAGTAAAGTGTAGATGGTAACTTTTTGTAAATGGTTTGCGATAGTAAAACCCAGCTTTAATTTTCACAAAAAGAAAGTCTTTCGTTCCTTAGGTCGCAACGTCCCTGGATAACAGACGGGCCGTGGGGGACGTTGCTGCGAAGGAAATCCTTAATTATTATTTACCCTCCCTTTTTCATCTTCTGCTCCGGTACTGCGTTCCCGCTTTCCCTTTAATTTTTCCTTGCCAAAGTTGTTCGTAAAAGTGAGCTTATAAGTAGGTTGAGAGAAATTGAGGTTGAAAGAAGACACAAGATTTTGTTCCGGTAAATCGGTGGCAGATCTGATTGTCATTGTATTTAGAATATTAGATGCGCTAAACTGTAATGAACTTTTTTGGCCGAGCTTTTTCTTTAGGCCAATATCAAGCGTGCCAAAAGGTTTTACAGTAGATAAACCTGACAGTGATTTCGATTGATAAAACCCGGACAACTCAAGTGAAAACTTTTTCGGCAACTTAAACTGCTGACTTGCATAAATATTAATATTGGCATAGCTCAGACTCACCGGCTCTTTCTTATAAATTGCATTTACCTGTTGCCATAATCCTGTAATATTAAATTGCATTGTCCACCAGTTATTCACTTTAACCGGTAAGGAAATTATTGCCGAAATGATCTTTTGATTTTCGAGATTCTGAGGCCTCAGAATTGTTATTAGGGTTGTTGAATCCGTTTCTGCCTGAAAGCCGGTAATGGCATTATCTTCCAGGCTGTAAGAAATTGAAAATACGTATGATTTAAAAATGTAGTCAGCCTTAATCATCTTCGTAATGGAGGCCTGCAATGCCGGATTACCCGTCAGTAAAGTTTTTGCATCAAGATAATAAGTAAAGGGTGCCAGGTCAGTAAAGGACGGCCTGTTGATGCGGGTGTTAAATGAAAAACTAATTTTATTGTTTTCATTCAGAATATGCGACAGAAACAGCGTTGGAAAAAGATTTCCGTAATGTCGGTCCACTACATTTTTTATTGTCTCAGTTTCCAGGTTTGAATTCGTGTATTCATATCGAAGCCCCAACTTTGCATCGGTCTTATCGTTTACAGGAAAATCAAAGGAAACATAAGCCGCTGAATAATTCTCGTTCAATGTGTAGTTTGCTGACAGTGCATCATCCTGTACCCATGAATGTTGATTTAATTTTTCAAAACTTACATTGTTTTCAAATCCTGAAACGGTTTGTTTAAGGCCGACCTCCATACTTATTTTCTTACCAATTTTACTTTTATAATCTAAGGCACCGACCCAAAATTTTATATAAGTAATTTTTCCGCTCCGGGTTGCCAGGTCGTAAATAAAATCTCCGGTACTATCATAGGTGGAAGCAAAATAATTTACTGGTTGCTTGTTTTTATAATGGATATAATCAAGGTTCAGGGTAAGGCTTGTGTTTCCGTTGAAATTATGATTGGCATTTAAGTTAACGCCAAAATTTGTCCAATCATTCAATTCATTATTTGAATAGGTTGTTAAAGTATCAAGTGTGTTGTTTTTAAACAGGGAACTTTGATTTTGCTCAGACTGTGTAAAATGTCTTTCATTGCCGGTAAGCAATATGCCGGATACTGTTTTTTTACTAAGCTGGTAATCCAGTCCCAGTCGGGCATTTATCTGTACCGTTGTATCGGAACGGTTTCCATTAAAATACTTTTCAAAAAAATTCCCATCATTCTGTATTTTGCTGTAACCATCAAAAATGAAAGGCCCTTTTTTACGTGAATAAGAAATGTCGCCATACAGATTAAGTTTGTCTTTTCGATAATTGACATTGATACCCGCAGCAGTCAACAATCCTTTGCCATATCCTGCCGTTAAGTTATAAGATCCATTTGTGCCAATGTCATTGTTCTCTTTCAATACAATATTGATGTACCCCGCATTTCCGGCGGCATCAAAACTTGCCGGCGGCGTGGTGATAAGTTCTATCTTTTCTATATTGCCTGAACTCATGCCTGATAACATTTCTACTACAGCAGCAAGGGGCAGATGACTCATCTTTCCGTTAATCATTAATTCCACTCCATTTTTTCCATTCATGGTAATAAGGTTATTCTGATGATCTACGATCACGCCTGGGGATCTTTCTAAAATTTCAAGCGCTGTGCTGCCTGCGGATGTAATACTGTTTTCAACATTAATGACAAGCCTGTCAATTTTTTGTTCCAGCAATGGTTTTTT
>JBDUAY010000555.1:0-3489 GCA_040004415.1 Bacteroidota bacterium
TTGAGTACGCTGTTTCGCCTGTCAAGAAATTTTTGATAAACGATCGATAGTTCAAATCCACCATGACCTCTGCTGCCCTGGCTGAGTGTGGAAATATTGATGTCATAACTAAATGCAAAAGAGAGCGGTTTCATTTCAATTTTGGCTACAGGAATGATCGCATCGTTCCACCGGAGATAAGCACCGCCATGAATGATGTATCTCGGCTCATCCGGTGATTCTAATTTAATAGAATACAGGAAACCACCTATGATCTCCCGGTAAGCGCCCTGCCTGCTGTAGTCTGCTTCCAGGGTGATATAATTGTAGTCTGAAGTACTTTTACGAATACCGGCAGATGCTACCCACTTAGGCGTTAGTTCAATATTGGTATTGCTGTAAAAGCTTATTTTTTTTGCCTTATTAAAATGATGATAGGCGATACCTACATACATATTATTTTCCGGTTCATCGCCCAATTCTGAATTATAACTTAACCCTACACTGCCATCAAAATATGAATAAGAAGCCGAAGGAAATGTTTCTCCATTGTAGCTCAGGGCATTGTATTCATTTCCATTGTACTGGCTGTTGGTAGTAATTTTAGAAGGGTCGATGCTGCGTTGTACATAACCACCCATTACCCCAAGCGACAGGTACCTATTCCTTTGGTCACTCAAAGATTTATGGAAATTGAGCGCCGGCAAAATATGCGTGGATGTTAATGCAACCGTACCTGCCTTATCATACAAAATCTGTGCAGCCAGGGTTAAATAATCATTTTTCGCCAGCAACATTTTATACTCAATATTGGCAGAAGTAGTTTGATACGCATCTGATACTGCATTGTATTGTGAGCGGTAAACCGACTGCACCCGGATATCGCCGGAGAAAATGCCTGCCAGCGCCGGGTTACGCAGTAAGGGCGTTTCAAACATCTGCGAAAAATGAATGTCCTGCGTGTGTGCTTTTTTGCAGAGCAGCAATGCAGCGCTGCAAAAAAGTATATAAAAAATTGGTTTCATAAATTAGCTGTTGGATGATTGGATATTTTATTGTTGTGGTGTTTTATCTGATTAAGGCAATGTCCCCTTTATAAACAAGTGTTTCATTATTGTCGCAAATAATCTCAAAGACATACACAAATACATCGGCGTTCAATTTTTTCCCCCGGAACGTTCCATCCCAGCCACTGGCCGGATCATTTGCCTTGAAATTATTTCTTTCAAAAACCATTTCTCCCCACCGGTCATATATCCTGGCAGATTTGATGCTGAACAATCCCGTTCCCCTGGGATAAAATATTTCATTGGTACCGTTTCCATTAGGTGAAAAAGTATTTGGAATAAATACATTGGCATTATTGCACAAAACAAATACACGGATATTGTCTGTGGCCGTACATCCGCCGGGGTTACTTACCGTAACCTGGTAGTCAAGTGTGCTGCGGGGCTTAATTTCAATACCGGGGTAAATATTCTTTACTATTCCTATGGAAGGCGTCCACGCAGCCTGCGTTACATCAGCAGAGATGATGGGTATGATCATTCTTGTTTGGCCCACATTCATATTGATGTCTGCACCTGCATTTACAGTTGGGATAGGATAAACTTTTATCGGAAAATAAGCAGTGTCTTTAAAACAGCTCACGCTGTCGCTGCCAACCAACATGTATTTTGTAGTGGTATTAGGTGTTGCTTTTACAACCGGACCGGTAGTAGTATTTAAACCCGCTGAAGGACTCCATTGATAAACTGCAGCCCCCATTGCGATCAGCGTTGCAGATTGTCCCACACACAATGTATCGTCTTTGCTTACACTCATTTTAAACGGAAAAGCAACCCCTATTTTTACGGAATCTTTTTTAATACAACCGTGTGCAGATAACCCGGTTACTATGTATTGCGTTGCAACCTGCGGATTGGCCAACGGAGATGGGCAAGTGGTACAGGTCAAGCCTGCGGCCGGCGACCAGGTATAAGAAGTTGCACCCGTAGCCAACAGTTGCTTTGCCGTACCCTTACAGATGGTTAGATCTTCTCCGGCGTTGGTGTTGGGTAGGGGATAAGCTTCTATAGAACCGGTTGCGGTGTCTTTACAGCCGCTGCTGTTGGTAGCTACTAAATCAAATTGATACGTGCCGGCATTTATAAAATGAATAGAGTCTATTATTTTGCCATTGATGCTGCGCCCATCGCTAAATTTCCATTGCCAGTTTATTGCAGCGGTATCGCCATTTAAAAGATTGCCGGAGAATTTCGCAAGCAATGGCATACAATTATTGGCGGATTGTGTAATGGATATTACCGGTGACTTTACAATTTTAATCGGCTGGGCGATGGTAGTGCTGTCAGAACAACCCGCTGCCGTAGTTACTTTTAATTTTACTGTATAGTTTCCGGTTGAATTGTATTGATGCGACGGTGATGCATCAGTAGATGTTTGACCATCGCCAAAACTCCATTGATACCCGGTAATAGCATCGTTACTTACCGACTTATTGGTAAACTGCACATTGCCGCGATCGCACAGCAACACACTACTTGCTGTAAAAGCTGCTTCAACCCCGATTACAAAAATGGTATCCTTTCCTACAACAGGCACTACACAGCCTGCAGGATCTCTGATGATCATTTTTGGTAAATAAATTCCCGGTACGGTATAGGTATGCGAAATAACAGAGTCATCAGTAGAAACAGTGTATCCGTCATTAAAATCCCAGATAAAAGAAGCGGTATTTTTCGTCGTTCCTTTAAAGTTGACAGTCAGTGGTACACAACCTCTTCTGTTGTTATATGAAAAATTCCCTTTCGGTCCTTTTACGGTGATCGTTTTTGTTTTTACGGAGGTACACCCACCGGCACTGGTAGTAGTAAGCTTTGCAAGGAACACGCCGGCCTCATTATAAAAATGCGAAGGACTTGCAGCGTTAGAGAAGTTGCCATCACCAAAGTCCCAGCGGTAAGTTGCCTGGTTAACAGAAGCATTTGTAAACTGTACGATCAGCGGCGGACAACTACCTGTTGAATCGCTCACTATAAAATCTGCCACCGGCAATACAATGCGGATATAATTATTTTTTATGATCTCGCTGCCGCAACCGTACTTATCTGCGATGGTTAGTTTAACACTATATAAACCTGTGGCGGTATACGCATGCACAGGCGCTGTCCCAGTGCTGGTTTGCCCATCACCAAAATCCCATGAATAGGTGAGGCTCGGCCCGGTAGATTGATTGATAAAAATAACGCCACTCCCCGGGCAGGATAATGTATCTGCCGTTTTAAAAGCAGCAACAGGGGTGGATATGATCAAATGATTTGCTTTGGTTAAACTGCTGGTACAGCCTGTAGCATCTTTAACTGTTAAAGACACATTGTAACTTCCGCCGTTGGTATAGGTATGTACAAATGGGGGAGCAGTTAAGTTGGCAATCGTTCCATCTCCATAATTCCAGGTCCATTCGGTAATGGCATTTATGCCATCTGTAGTGCTCAGGTCATTGAAAGT
>JBDUAY010000556.1:0-3489 GCA_040004415.1 Bacteroidota bacterium
ATAAAATACTGGAAAATAACCTCGTGGTTATAACCGGGAAGGATATGGAAGTAACGGAAACAAAAGTGAGCGGTAAGATAACTTCCGCCACTGGCGAAGTATTACAGGGCGTAACCGTTAAAGTGAAAGGAAGCAGCCTGGGTGCGCAAACAGATGTGAACGGTAATTTTTCGCTAACCGTTCCCGATAACGCTGTATTGGTTATTTCTTATGTTGGATATATTGACCAGGAAATTGCCGTACGGGGCCGTACCAGCATCAGCATCAGCCTGGTAGCATCTACCATTAAATTAGACGAAGTAGTGGTAATTGGATATGGTACCGCCAACAGGCGCGACCTAACCGGCTCCATTGCAAAAATAGCAGGCAAAGAAGTAGCCGATAAGCCCAATACAAATCCGGTGGCCAGTTTGCAGGGAAAAGTGGCAGGCCTGAGTGTTGTAAATAATGGTACGCCTGGTGTTGCCCCAGATATCCGCATCCGCGGTACGGTTAGTATTGGCCAGGTTCATCCGCTGTATGTTGTTGATGGAATTTTGCAGGACAATATTGACTATATCAACCCTAATGATATTGAATCAATGGAAATCTTAAAAGACCCGTCTTCACTGGCTATTTTTGGGGTACGTGGTGCCACAGGCGCTATCGTTATTACTACAAAGAGGGCAAGAGCAGGCGCATTGATTGTTAATTTCAATACAACCTTTGGGGTAAAAAAACTGGTTGATAAAATTAAGCTGGCCAATGCCTCTCAGTTTAATATGTTATTTAAAGAGGAAAATGATAACAACAATATTCCAGATACAGCCAGGCCAAATTATTCTGCGCTCACAGGCAATACCGATTGGATTGATGCTGTAACCAGGGCCGGTCAATATTCAGCTTCAAATCTTAGTGTTTCCAGCAGTACCGAAAAAAATAAATTCAATATGGGCCTTGGTTATACAAATGACGAAGGGTTGATATTGCATGAAAAGCTTGATAGGATGCTGCTTTCTTTTAGTGATGAGCTTAAGGTGAGTAGTCATATTAAAGTAGGTATCAATCTTAATTTGACCCACCAAAATGACCCTTATACCTACAATGGTGCTAACAATAGTATCTTAAACCAGGCCAGGCAGGTAATGCCGCAGATTTCAACCGGCACCAGGACATATAAGGTGGTAAACCCGTATACCGGCGACAGTATGAATACGTCGATGTATTCTGGTCTTGCCACCGGATTGCAAAATTCTGGCGTAGTTAACCCTTTGTTACAGTTGCAAAATACCTGGAACAAAGATCCGCATACTGAAGACAGGATAGTAGGAAGTGTTTACACTGAAATCACTTTCCTGAAAAATTTCACTTTTCGCAGTTCTTATTACATGGATCAATCAACCACTGATGAAAGGATTTACAACCCTTTGTATTACGCATATGATCCAATCAGCAACAAACCTGTCCTATACAATACTACTACCAGTGTTACCCAGACAAATAACAGCTATAAAAAATTTCAGCAGGACCAATTGCTGACTTTCAAGAAAAGCTTTGGCAATCACAACCTTAGCATTTTGGGCGGCTTCACCACTTATTATTCCGGTTATTTTGGCCGTACCGGATCGGCAACGCAACGTACAACGCCAGGAGCGATTCCCATACCTAATGATAAAAGATTTTGGTATGTAACCTCCGGTTATGAAGATCCTGCCAATACGCTGGCAAGGTCTGGCCAAACCATAGCTACCACAGTTTCTGAGCTGGGCAGGGCAATGTATAATTACAAAAATGAATTCTTTTTGAATGCCTCTGTGCGTAACGACGCTTCATCTAAACTGCTGCCTGCCAATCAAAACCAGGTTTTTTGGGCTGTGGGTGGTGCGTGGGATGTGACCAAAGAACAATTCATGAGCAACGTACATGCAATAAATTACCTGAAAATAAAAGGTTCTGTGGGTGTACTGGGCAACCAGTCTGCATTGGGATCCGATGGTAATCAACTGGCTTACCCGGCTTATCCGTTGGTAACAACTGGTTCATCAGCCAACTTTGGAACCAATGTTTATGCTGCGCCACAACTGGCATACGAAGCTAACCCCAATCTTAAATGGGAAACAGTAGCTTCACAGGAAGTAGGTTTTGAATTAAATGCATTGAAAGACAGGTTACATTTTGAAGCCAATTACTTTAATAAAAAAACCAAAGACCTCATTGTTTTTATCAACAGGCCATCACCCTTACGGCCAATACTGGAAAACAGTGGAAGTATACGTAACTGGGGCGAAGAATTCACTGCAAGCTGGACGCAAAGTTTGAGCAAAGATTTTTCCATCAACTTCGGTGGCAATATAACATTCCTGCAAAACAAAATTTTAAGTCTTGCTAATGATTTTCCGCTATTGCCTGCCTACCAGGGCGGTAGTCCATACATCAGTAATTCCAGTCAGAACAATGCAAGCGCCGAAAGCCGTTCTGCTGTGGGTCACCCAATCGGTGCATATTACGGTTACAAAGTTGATGGTCTTTACCAGAGTAATCTTGACATATTGAAATCTGCGAGTGCTTCATCTTTGGGATCATATCGCCCGGGTGATTTTAAATTCCACGATACCAACGGAGATGGTAAAATTGCTGCAGACGACAGAACTTTTATCGGCAACCCAACGCCTAAATTTACGTATGGTGGTTATGTAAACCTCAATTATAAAAGCTTTGGATTATCAGTAGATGTAGGTGGTGTGTATGGAAACCAGATTTTCAGGGTTTGGGGTTCGCTGGAGTCGCCTTTTCAACGTGTAAACTATCCCGAGTTTAAGTTGAACCGTTGGCATGGGGCAGGTACTTCCAACTGGGAACCAATTATCAGCCAGGCAGACAGATTTAACTATAACGGAAGCACGTATAATTTAGAAGATGGTTCTTATGTGCGCATCAGAAATATACAATTGTCGTACGCATTTGCGCAATCGTTGCTGTCAAAAGTAAAAATCAAAGCGGCAAGGTTTTTTATAAATGTTCAAAATCCCAAAACCTGGAAACATAACGAGGGATATTCTCCGGAACATGGCGGCAATGCTACGTATTTTGGATACGATTATGGCGATGGCGCCATTCCAATGGTTTCTACTGCAGGCGTGAACGTGACATTTTAAAACCTAACAACTTGAAGAAAATGAAAAATAATATTATAGGAAAAAGTATTTGGCTTTTGGCGTTGCCGGTATTAATAGGTGTAGGCGGATGCAAAAAATATCTTGACAGACAACCTTTGCAACAAGCTTTTTCGGACTTGACCGGCGCCCAGCAATTGGACGGTCTGAGTTATGCAATGTACAATACGGCTCAAACCTATGCAGGCCTTAGCTCGTTGCCATGGATCGACTTTAACAGCATCCGCGATGATGATGCCCAGAAAGGTAGCAGTTCTACCGACGGTGCGGAAATTAATGCAGAATTTGAAACTTTTCAGTACACAAAAGACGACTGGGCTACTGATACCTACTGGAA
>JBDUAY010000557.1:0-3474 GCA_040004415.1 Bacteroidota bacterium
GAGAGACCCTTATGTAAATATGCATTGCTAACGTTTTCGATTTGCTGATCGGGTAGTTATAGCATCTTTAATTTGCTGCGGTAACAATTTCTCCCGATCTGGTTTACATTAGCGGCTGCTTTTCAACCTGCGCCTTTTTTAAATTTTATTTGTCAAATTTTGTCACTACCTTATTGTTGATAAATGCTAAGCGATAAGCAATCATTTACATTATCAGCAATCGTTGCAAATGAATACATACTATCAACTAAGTACAGACCAGGTTATAACACACTTAAACACATCCTACACGGGTTTAAGTGACGAAATGGTTGTTACACTGCAGGATAAATACGGTGCCAATGTATTAACGCAAACCAAACAAAAGAGCCGGCTGGCAATATTGCTTGGGCAGTTCACAGATATAATGATCCTGATATTGATTGGTGCCGCTGCCATTTCTTTTATCGCGGGCGAACATACAGATGCCAGCGTAATTCTTGCCATAATAATTGCCAATGCCTGGATGGGGTATTCGCAGGAATACAACGCAGAAAAGTCCATACTGCTGTTACAAAAAATGGATCCCCGTTATGCGTTGGTATTGCGTAATAACAACCCTTTTAAAATAGTTTCGGCAGAAGTGGTGCCGGGCGATATAATGGTTTTAAATGCCGGTGATATAGTGCCGGCAGACGGAAGGCTGATTGCAGTCCACTCACTTGTTACTGCAGAAGCATCGCTTACCGGCGAGAGCAATACTGTTCAAAAGCATACCAATACCATAGCACACCAAAATCTTGTGCCGGGCGATCAGCTTAACATGGTATTCAAGGGCACGTTGGTAAGTGCCGGCAGTGCTAAAGCGGTGGTAACGGCTATAGGTATGCATACCGAATTGGGAAAGATTGCCAGTATGCTTTCTCCTGTTGCGCAGCAAACGCCACTTCAAAAACGACTGGCAGTTTTTAGCAGGCAATTGTCTGTTATTGTAATAATTATTTGCCTGCTGGTTTTTGCTTTGGGTCTTTGGCGGGGCGAACCCGCCTTTCAAATGTTTCTTACGGCTTTGTCATTGGCGGTAGCGGCTTTGCCTGAAGCTTTACCTGCTGTAATAACCATTGCTTTAGCGCAGGGTGCCCGCAGAATGGTAAAGCAAAAAGCGTTGATCAGAAAATTACCTGCCGTGGAAACACTGGGTTCAGTCACTTACATCTGCACCGATAAAACAGGTACACTTACACAAAATAGTATGCAGGTTGAAAACCTGTATGCAGTACCCGGCTGCGAAGATTTATTGCTTCACGCGATGCTGCTAAATAATGAAGTAAGATTTGCCGCAGATAGTTTGCTGGGAGATCCTACAGAAACAGCACTGGTAGAGTATGCTATGCAGAATGGTATTTTAAAGGAGGCTGCACATAGCCGGTTTCCAAGAGTAGCAAAATTGCCCTTTGATTCTGAGCGAATGAAGATGAGCACCTTACATAAACAAGGCAACCAATGGATTTTATTTGTAAAAGGAGCTCCGGTAAAAATGCTGGAATCACTTGATGAAAAAAGTAAACCGCAAATACCGGAGTGGCAGAATAAAAACAGGCAATGGGCATCTGATGGTCTTAGGGTGTTAATTTTTGGCTATAAAATATTCGACAACCAACCTACCGCTATAACGATTGAAATTGAAACCGGGCTTGAATTATTAGGTATGGTTGCAATGATTGATCCACCAAGGCCGGAAATAATTGATGCCATTAGCCAGTGCAAAACAGCGGGTATAAAAACAGTCATGATCACCGGTGATCAGCCACTTACCGCAGCGGCAATTGCGGCCCGAATGGGAATTACCAGTGTCAATTACGATGGAATAAAAACAGGCGCCGATCTGAATATTTGTACGCCGGAGGAATTTGCAGATACGGTTAAAAATACGTTGGTATATGCGCGGGTTTCACCGCAACAAAAATTAAATATTGTACAACAACTTCAAAAGCAGGGAGAGTTTGTTGCCATGACGGGTGACGGAGTAAACGATGCGCCATCATTAAAGCAGGCTGATATTGGCATAGCCATGGGGATAACCGGTACCGATGTGAGTAAGGAGTCTGCAGACATGATTTTACTGGATGACAATTTTGCTACTATTGTAAATGCTGTTAAAGAAGGAAGGAGAATTTACGATAACATCCGTAAATTTATTTTGTATGTTTTGGCCTGTAACCTGGGCGAAATATTGACCATTTTTATAGCGCCGTTTGTTGGCTTTTCCATACCGATGTTACCCATTCATTTACTTTGGATAAACCTGGTAACAGATGGCTTTCCGGGGTTGGCCCTGGTAGCGGAGCCTGCAGAAAAAAACATCATGCAAAAACATCCGCGACCACCTAAAGAAAATTTATTTGCCGGAGGTCTTGCTGTAAATATATTATTTACCGGCATTGTTATAACTATAGCGGCCCTGTCTGTTCAATGGTGGGCCGTTAGCCAGGGCTATGCAGTTAAGGCACAGCAAACAATGGTGTTTACTACATTGTGCTTTGTTCAGCTGGGCAATGCGTTATCTGTCAGATCTTTTCAGTTTGGTATTTTTTCACGCAACATGTTTGCCAACCAATTTATGTGGGTAACAATTGTAATAACAATTGCATTGCAACTGCTGATTGTATTTGTACCTGCTTTACAAACGGTTTTCAAAACTACCGCCCTGGCTGGCAATGCGATAGCAGTTATTGCTCTTGCAACGCTGGTTTCTATGTTGTGTACAGAAGGATTTAAATACCTGCGATTCAGACAATAAAAAATCAGCCGGATTTGAGGCGGCTGATTCTTGTTTTGCTTGTAATCCAGGAGCGTATGCGTCAACTAAGTAAAATCATATATTCTGTGTGAGCTTGAAATAAACATATCGTTAAAAAACGTTTTCAGTTTTTCTTTTACAGAACTGTAAGTGGCCTGTTTATTTTCACAATATTCAGCGTGCAAAATTTTAAATTTTATTAAAACAATGGCACCATTGCCTGCATTGGAATTGTTGCCGGTTACAGCATTATCTTCTTCTTCTTTAACAATGGATGCTCTTCCATTCAGTCGTAAACAACTGTCCTGGCCTTTTTGGTAATATTGTAAATGAGCAAAAAAATCCTGTTCAAAGTGGTTTGCATATGCGCCATTACAGGATGTAAAAAACCAGATGTTTCCTTCATCATCTGTTTTAAAAGTAGAGATGATGTTGTTAGGTAACTGAAGTTCTGAATCCATCTCAGCCCGGAACATAGCCATCTTAAATGCCTGAATTTTATCCTGTATAAAACGGAGATTATCATCTTTACGCATACTAATAGTTTAGGACAATAATTCAAATGCTGTACCACGACCTAGCTGCCTTCCAATCAGACTTTATTACCTTATAATCAGATTTTCAGTGAAGAAAGTGTAGAGAAAATTACTCGCAGTGCTGTTGAAGGGGAAGATTTTTTATCACTAATATTTCTA
>JBDUAY010000558.1:0-3459 GCA_040004415.1 Bacteroidota bacterium
TGTGGTAACCCGGTACGTTTGATAGCAGGTGGCGGACCTTTTTTGCATGGAAAAGATATGAGCGAAAAGCGTCAGCACTTTCTGCAGGAATATGATTGGATACGCAAAGGCCTGATGTTTGAACCGCGTGGCCACGACATGATGAGCGGAAGTATTTTGTATCCGCCGCATGATGCAGCAAATGATGTTGCGGTCTTATTTATAGAAACGAGTGGCTGCCTGCCCATGTGCGGTCACGGTACCATTGGTACCATTACCATTGCTGTTGAAGAAGGTTTAATAACACCGAAAATGCCGGGCGTCATTCGTATGGAAGCCCCGGCCGGCCTGGTTTTGATAAGCTACCAGCAAGAAGGCAAAAAAGTTAAGACCGTTAAACTTACCAATGTACCATCTTTCCTGGCGGCAGAAGGTTTAACGGTTGATTGCCCGGAGTTGGGCGAATTGGTCGTGGATGTTTCTTACGGTGGTAATTTTTACGCCATTGTTGATGTACAGAAAAATTTTAAAGGAATTGAACATTATGGCGCCGATAAACTAATTTCCTGGGCACGTGAATTACGTAAACGGATAAACGTAAAATATGAATTTGTGCATCCGGAAAACCCTACTATTAATGGATGTTCACATATTTTATGGACCGGCGCTGTGCTTGACAAGAAATCTACCGCACGAAATGCTGTTTTTTATGGTGATAAGGCCATTGATCGCAGCCCGTGCGGTACCGGAACTTCAGCGCGCATGGCACAATGGTATGCAAAAGGAAAATTAAAAAAAGGCGATGCGTTTATTCATGAAAGTATTATTGGTTCAGCTTTTACAGGAACAATAGAAGAAGAAATTCCAAATGCTTTTGGAACCGGTAAACCCGCTATCAGGCCAGGCATTGAAGGCTGGGCAAGAATTTACGGATACAATACCATCAGCATCGATGAAGAAGATGATCCGTATGCGCTCGGGTTCCAGGTACTGTAATGAATGTGATGAATGTAGAAATGTGATGAATGTAGAAATGAAAAATGGTTGATTAGTGAAATGAAGGAGTGAGTTTTTTTAGGCGCGGGCAGCCGGAAAGCTATTAAAGATCGTTGTCCGCCCGCATGATTCCAGTCGGACGGGCGTTGCACGCTGGTGCTGAATAACTTTACTGAAATGCAGTCTTATAATTAATTTTTCCGCACAGCTCATAGCTGTTTTAAATCAAACATCATTAGATCAGACATAATTTACCATGCGCATATTAATTTCTATTGCAATCATTCTGAGCACAGGCTGCTTTTCTCTTTCGGCACAAATGAATAAAGACTACGTGCCATGCAATGACATGCCCAATATCATGCAGAATTATTATGCAGATATACAGGCATTGGATCGTGTGTATGTTGCCGAAGGATCGCCTGAAATAAGAGAGCGTTATAAAAAAGTGGCGGTTGAATATCTTGACCGGCTCAAAAAAATCGGGTTTAATAGTCTGCCACAAGGTTGCAAGGCCGACTATATTCTTTTTAAAAGAGATTTATCTGAAACAGTCTTCCAGGCAGGCATGGAGGCGAAAGAATATGCAGCAGTGCAATTGTGGCTTCCATTTGCAGATACCATTTATGCATTGGAGAAAATCCGCCGGCGCGGTGGACCGGTAGACAGTAAAAATGTAGCGGCTAATTTTTTTGCCATCGCAAAGCAGTTACAACAGCTGCAATCAAAATTATTACAGGAAAAAAGTATAACGGTGAGCAACAGCCGCCGGGCTAATGTCATTATTCGCGGTCTGCAGGCCGCTGCAAAAAATGTATTTACTTTTTATAATGCCTATGATCCCTTATTTACCTGGTGGGTGCCGGATACTTACAGAAAATTAGACAGTTCATTAGGTGCATACGCCACCGCTTTTAAAACTATTGCCGATAAAAATGCACCCAGTAAAGACTCCAGCGGTATTGTTGGTTTCCCCATTGGCCGGGATGAAATTGTTCGCCAGTTGAAATATGAGATGATACCCTATACACCAGAAGAGTTGATTGACATTGCCAATAAAGAATTTGCCTGGTGTGATAAAGAAATGCTGAAAGCCAGTGCTGATATGGGTTTTGGTGCCAATTGGAAAGCCGCCATGGAAAAAGTTAAACTAAGTTATGTGCCGGCGGGGGAGCAACCGGCTGCTATGGTAAAATTATATAATGAAGCTGTGGCGTTTTTAAAAGAAAAAGATTTGATCACTATTCCACCACTGGCAGAAGAAACATGGCGCATTGCTATGATGAGCCCCCGGCAACAATTGGTAAACCCTTTTTTTTATGGTGGCGAAGAGTTTGCAGTTTCTTATCCTACCAACACAATGAATTTTGATGACAGGATGATGAGCATGCGTGGTAATAACCCCCATTTTTCTCATGCCACAGTTCACCATGAATTGATTGCCGGTCATTACCTGCAGCAGTTTATGAACGAACATGTAAACACATACCGTCATTATTCAACGCCGTTCTGGACGGAAGGCTGGGCCCTGTATTGGGAGTTTGCGTTGTGGAACGAAGGATTTTCTGTAACGCCTGAAGATCGTATTGGTATGTTGTTCTGGCGTATGCACCGTTGTGCGCGCATTATTTTTTCTTTGAATTATCATATGGGCAAGTGGAGCCCGCAGCAGTGTATTGATTTTTTAGTTGACCGTGTTAACCATGAACGTGCAAACGCTGAAGGGGAAGTGCGCCGTTCGTTCATTGGAAGTTATGGCCCGTTGTACCAGGTGGGTTATATGATTGGCGGATTGCAAATTATGGCGCTGCGAAAAGAAATGACAGACAATAAGAAAATGACCGTAAAGCAATTTCATGACGCGTTCCTGCGGGAAAACAGTATGCCGATAGAGATGCTGCGTAATATTTTGACTAATCAGCCATTGAAAGAAGATTACGAAACCAACTGGCGATTTTACAAGCTGCCATAAAATTATTAATAAATCAGCTACCTGAGCAGCCATCTCCAGACTGCATGCTGTCAGCTGGCAACAAAATTACAGGGGCATTTTCAGTGATGCTTTTTTAGACAATGAAGTTGAACAATTTCTTTTTGACGACTGGTTTAAAAAGCCTGGAACCGTAAACAGCAATCAGTATGTAACCGTTGCAGAATTGAATGATAATGTTGTTGGATTCGCCTGTCTGCTGCTAGATGATGATTCCGTTTTTGGCTCACTGGTAGACAATTTGCACGTTGCAGCAGATCTGAAAAAATCTGGCATAGGCAAGCTGCTACTAAAAAATTGCGCTAAAATTGTTCATCATAAAGCGTAAGTAATAAAATGTACTTATGGGTATTTGAACTAAATAGTCGTCCCTCAAAAAGTCTGCAACCTTTGCTTGCATTGTTTATTGTTTCTTATTGCAGTTTTAAAAATACCGGTGTATTAAACAAAGGGTACGATATCTTGCAAAATCATCTTTTTAAATTTGCCTTTTG
>JBDUAY010000154.1:0-11673 GCA_040004415.1 Bacteroidota bacterium
GCGCCAATGTCTGTTTGCCCAACATTTGAATGATTGATGATAAAATCATACTCACCCTTCTCATCAGGTGTTTTAGAAATGAAGTTGATCACACCTGCAATAGCACCACCACCATATAATGTTGAAGCAGGCCCCTTTATTATTTCTACCTGTTTTAAATCGAGCGGCGGGATCTCCAGCACACTTAAGCCACTGGCAAAATTACCGAAGTTCGGGTATCCATCTTTTAAGAGTTGGGTATAGCGGCCATCCAGGCCTTGTGAACGTATCGAAGCGTTGCCTGATGTAGCAGATGTTTGTTGTACCTGCAGGCCGGTGCTTTCATGGAGGATCATGGAAACATTGGCCGGCCGCATATTATTTTTCTCATCCAGTTCTTCTTTGTCAATGGTCTCTACCCTTGTTGGTGTATTGCCTATTGTTCTGCTGGTTCTCGTAGATTGAACAATGATCTCATTCAGTTCTTTTTCTTCAGGAACAAGCAAAATTTCTACTGTATCGTTTATTTGTAAAGGGAAATTAAAGCTATCTGTCTTATTCTCATATCCTGTGTGGGAGAAAATAAAAACCTGTATGCCGTTTGGTACCGCACCGATACTTATCAATCCTGCTGCATTGGATTTACTCCCTGAAGAATTGTATCTGAAAAGAACTGAAGTGGCGGGTAATATTTCTTTTGTTTTGGCGTCCCTGATAATCGCCCTGAATATATTTTGGCTAAATGAAATGCAGGAAATGCATGTCAGTATAAATAGAAAGAAAATCTTTCGCATTAAAATGAAAAATTAAATGAAACAAAAATTTTAAAAAAGTGGATAGTCAGATCAGGATAACCGGGGCGGTTGCCAGAAAGAATGGAAATAATCAGAATGTTCAGCAATAACTAAATCAGCATACATGATTTTTTTTAAACCAGTAATTGGCGTTATTGTAATCTGCTGAACATTGATAGAAAACCCACCGCAATTGCCGCAGGCAAAAAACGGAGAACAATCTCCTGTACATTCACCGCTTTTTTTTTCTGTTTTTACCGAAGCCGTGCAATCATCACCCGCACAGCAGGGAATTGTTGCGCAGAGCAAAACATAATAAGCAAGTATGAAAAAAAACAATTTCACAATTGCGAAGATATTCAAAATAAAAAGAAGTATTTTGATTAAGTACATTTAGACGAACGAGGGGCATCGCTTCCCGCTGCGAAAAAATAATGTTTGAACTGCTTTTGCCTCCCCATCCAGGTGCTGGCGCTTATATTCTGCCTAAAATAACAGCCGTTTAAAGGTTGTTTTCTTCAGATCTTTATCAGTGGCAGGGAAAAGATGAACAAAATTTGCAGGCGTTCATCCAGCGGAGAGTTTTTCGGATTTACAAATAGATGCAAATGATGAATTGCAGGTGGATTTTGAATTCATCTACATCCGCTATTGAAATTTAAGGGGGCTTTAATTTCTTTAGTTGATAAACGACCCTGGTACCGGTTCCAGGCATTGCCGAAGTAAGAAATGGTTATAAAATAAATTGTTAAAAAAAATAATCTTACGCTTATCGAACCTCATATCACTTTTATTAAAAGTTCATTAAGCAATATCGCCCTATTAAGGTCATGTCCAAAAAGATAGCAAGATTAACAGGTGAGAACTTTAATAATTTAAATGGATCAATGAGGTATTGACTCACCCACCTTCCCGTGCTGAACTGGAAAATCCACGCGGATAACCCCCTTCCGCTACACCAATTTAAATGTAAAAATGAATGGTCAAAGGGGAACTATGGCGCATCTTTCCAGTCGGTCAATAACACTGAGATTCGGGGAATTTTTACTGTCACGCTTCAAAAAGTCATTTGCAGGAAAAATTGTATCTTTTCGGCCTCGCTTATCTCTTGTTTGCAACCAACCAACAAAGCCATGTCATCAGTAGCCGTAAGGAATAATGTCACTATTTTCGGTAAAGGTACCCAGCCCATTGTATTTGCGCATGGCTTCGGGTGTGATCAGCATTCCTGGCAGTTCATTACAGACGCTTTTATGGAGGACTATAAAATCATTTTATTTGACTATGTCGGCGCCGGTAAGTCAGATTTGCTGGCGTATGACGCGGTTAAATACAGTTCGCTGGACGGATATGCGCAGGATATACTGGATATATGCGCTGAACTGACTATTAAAGATGCCATTTTTGTTGGCCATTCGGTTAGCAGCATGATCGGGGTGCTGGCGGCCAATAAAAACCCGGCACTGTTTAAAAAATTGATCATGATTGGCCCTTCTCCACGCTACATCAATGAAGAAGGCTATACCGGAGGTTTTGAAAAAAATGACCTGGAAAATCTTTTTGAATTCATGGACAGTAATTACCTGGGTTGGTCGAGTTCACTGGCACCTGCCATCATGGGCAATGCCAACCGGCCCGAACTGGGTGCTTTTCTTACCAGTAGCTTTTGTTCTACTGATCCGGAGATTGCACGGCGTTTCGCACGGGTCACTTTTTTTTCCGATAACAGAAAAGATCTGAAAGCGCTGGCTATAGACAGTCTGACAATCCAATGCCAGCAGGACATCATTGCACCGCTGGCGGTCGGTGAGTTCGTTCACACCCACACGCCACGCAATACTTTTTACCTCATGAATGCAACAGGCCACTGCCCGCACATCAGCGAACCGGCAGAAACCATTCAGGTGATCATGGATTATTTGAAATCGTAAATGAACAACTTATTTGATTTAATTGATACCGAACAGATTTACCAGCACGCACCCAGTGGCTATCTTTCCATGCTGCCGGAAGGAACCATTATTAAAATCAACCAAACCCTTTTGAACTGGTTGGGATATAAAGAAGATGCAGTGGTTGGGAAAATGCATTTTACCGATTTGCTTTCAAAAGGCGGCGCGGTGCACTACGAAATGTTCTTCCGGCCAATGGTGAGTGTTAATGGAAATATCAAAGAACTCAATTATGAGCTGTTGGGGGCACCTGACAAGAAATTCCCGGCGCTTATCAACGCCAATGGTGTAATGGATAAAAAAGGAAAACTACTGGCCATTAATATGGTCATAACGGATATCACCCAGCGTAATTTATACGAGAAGGAATTACTACAGGCAAAAAATAAATTACAGGCGGAGAAGACACGTTTTGAATTGCTGGCAGATCTCTCTGAAACAATGATCTGGACAGTAGACCTGAAGGGGGAAGTCAATTATTTTAATGGCCGTATGTCGCGTTATTTCAATTTACGGGCCGGCGATCCTGTTACCGGTATTCTGTTCCGGAAGCTCCATCCGCAGGATAAAAAAAAATTAATTACCGCATGGCATACCGCCGGTCCCCTATCAGGTGCGTTTGCTGATCGCATCCGGTTTCGTACCGCTGATGGCGCCTACGAATGGTTTAATATACGGATGATCCCGGTCGACGACCCGGTCACTGATATCAAATGGTTTGGTACCGGAAACAGCATTAATGAACTCGTGATCGCCATGGACCGGAAAGATGAATTTATTCATATCGCCAGTCATGAATTAAACACGCCGGTAACTGTTCTCAAAGGATACCTGCAACTCCTGCAAAACAACTTGTCCCCGGAAACAGTACAGGATTTTGTGAGCAAAAGTCTTAATGCGGTTAAAAACCTGCAATTCCTGATAAGCAGTTTACTAAATGTTCGTGTAATTAATTCAGGTGAGCTTACGCTGAACCTCACAGTATTTTCATTGCAGGGATTATTACAATCTTGTATCGACCAGTTAAAACCGGTCATAAAAACACATACCATTGTCACTGATTTTAATTTATTCGATACGCAGGTTGCTGCAGATAAAGAAAGGATTACGCAGGTTATCATTAACCTGCTAAACAATGCTGTTAAATATTCACCCGGACAAAAGCAGGTCAGCTTATCGGCTTCCCTGGCACCGGATGGATTGCATGCAATGATTTCGGTAAAAGATAATGGTGTTGGTATAGCAGCGCCTGAGTTGCATAAAATATTTGAAAGATATTACCGGGTTAAGGAAACACAACTTATAAACGGTCTGGGGTTAGGACTTTATATTACCCAAAATATCCTCACCGCTCACGGCAGTCAGCTCAAAGTGGAGAGTGAAGTGCGTAAAGGGTCGGTGTTTTCATTTGAACTGCCTGTTGCGTTATAACGCCAACGGTTACCTGTGCAACTTTATTGAATAATCTTTTTTTGTCTATTGCAATCGCCGTAGCACTTAAGTAATAACAGTTGCCTGTTACTTTTAATTCCATGTTTTTCTTCTGCCCATTGTGCCTTTGCCTTCCCTGTTATTTGTCTTTACATGACAGTTCGCGTTCTTGCAGCGAACAACGGCGCGCGGAATCTATTGTCGCCGCAGGAAAAAAATTCAATTGCTTAAACTGTAATTATACCCGCTATTTATTTTTACCATTCCGGATTAGATGCGAAATGATCCACTTCACTGTCCAGTACCGACCAGTTCAGTGGCTTTGGAAGAAAGTCATAAGCATTCAATTGTAATGCCTCGCGTTGGACGTCGACAGTATCATTGCCAGACATCATAATAACGGGGAGGCCGGGATTGGTTTTCCTGATAACCGCCAGTAATGAAGTTCCGGTACCATCCGGCAGGTTGTAATCGAGTAATACCAGGTTCAGTTCATTGGCTTTTACCAATTGATAAGCATGCAGCAGATCGTTTGCAATTAACACGTTAAAAGCCTTCTGGTACCGGCTTTTCAGCAAGTAACACAAATCGGTATCATCGTCTACAATCAATAAAACCGGAAGGGCGTTCTTTTTTTGTATCATCTTAATTTTTTTAAATATACAACCCGACCCTTTTCAAATACAATCTATTACGGGTACAAAAAATGAAGACAGGTATAAAACAAGATCACGTACAATAGATGTACGCAAGTAACCTTTCAAAAGATTCAAAACAGCTAAAAGGTATCACGACAAACTTTGTGTGACAGACTGCATCAAAATTGCCCCATTTATACCCCAACTTTAAAAGCTTGCGCGTGAATAAAAATGGCATGGTATTACAAGTAAAAGCTATGGAAAGACTTTAATCACCCATTAAACGTATACCATGGGAAATCTCCTTTACATAATTGCTGTTGTCCTTATCATCAGTTGGGCTATCGGTTTTTTTGGCTATCACGCAGGTGGTATCATCCATGTGTTGCTGGTTATCGCAATCATTGCGATTTTACTGAAAGTGATAAACCGGGCAGCGTAGATTATTTTTATAACAAGCCATGATTCTCACCATATGGTTTGTTGAATATAATAGCCAGGCAATAAAAAGCGGGGCTATTTATTTTTGAGCGTTGTCTTAAAACGTTAATTGAGATACCAGCTACGGCACTTAGCTTACAATAGAGCAGCAATATCCTTGTACAGTATCTTTGACCAGTTTCTTTCGTGAAAGTCCCTTTCAATTCTCTAACCATCTTTTGTGCCTCAATGTCCAGGAGGAGCGATTATATTTATCAAATACAGTTTTACAGCTTTATCAATCTTGTATGCCGCTAATTGCCCGGACACTAAGCCCTTTAAAAAATTACCGTCGGATAATGTTTCTCTATCAAATAAATATAGCTATGACTAATTATAGAAATAACTAATCACACCGATTTTGACATTGTATTAAAACCAGATTTGCTAACCCATAGTAATTTAAAGATGACCGGCACAGTGGTGATGGCAATTATACCAAGAATAATTAAATGAAGATTGTTCTGAACAAATTTGATTTCACCGAGAAAAAAACCAGCTGCAATAATGCTTCCAGACCAAACAAGACTGCCTGCTATGTTGTAAAAAGCGAAGTTTTTAAAGTCCATACGCACCATGCCGGCAATAATTGGGGCAAAAGTCCGTACTACGGGTAAGAACCGCGCAATCACAATCGCTTTTCCTCCCTTTTTTTCATAAAAATTTTTTGCTTGAATCAAGTATTTCTTTTTGTATATCCAGGAGTCTGGCTTAGTCAATAATCCAGCGCCTGCTTTTTTTCCAAACCAGTATCCAGTAAAATTTCCCAAAATGCCCGCTGTAGCTATGAGTGCAATCCAGTAGAGTAAATTGATGTAAGGATCAACTTGATTAACAGTAGCATTTCCAATTATTATGCCTGCAATAAAAAGTAATGAATCACCTGGTAAAAAAAAGCCCGCCAGCAACCCCGTTTCTGCAAAAACAATTAATACTATCAAATACATTCCGCCATGCGCTACAATCCACTCCAGGTTGCTGAGGTTACTAAAATAATTAAGTATAGATGCCATTGGTTTTATTTTAACAATAGAAAGATTTTATCTTTAATACGCGAGAGAACATTTTAAACCTCCAAACGACCACGTTTAAGTGAGCAATTCATTGTCTTTTTGCCACGCTTGCTTTTTCTATTTTGCATGTAAATCCTGAAAATATGTAATAGGGGTATTGGCAATGTCAAAAGATGAACTAGCCACCAGTCGGAATTTCCTGTATACGTTTCCCGCATAGCCAGGATATTTAATAATACAAATAGAAAGTAAATTAGCCCGGTGTCATTTGGCGCTCTTTTATTTATAGTCATTTTGTGTAGTTATATTTTTTTTAAAAAATTCCAATAGGACTGGCGGGATTTGTTTATTGCACCTGGTATTTTTAGAAACCATTTCTTATCCGGCAAGAACCCGCGTTCTTTCGTACCGGATGCCAATCCGGAATAACCTCCACTGTTAAAGTGACGTCGCAGGCCAGCATCCATCCCGGATACCAGCATTAAGTTCAACAGCGGCCGGCAAGCGATTACTCAAAAAGGTTCTCTTATTGGATCAGGATTTTCTTGTTAAACACCAATTGCCAATAATCAGCTTTTTGCTCAAGTTCGTGCATCTGAAAAATGCTGTTATGCTTGTATTCATAAAAAATAATTTCATCGGGAGATTTCCCGCAATGGAACTCAAATAAAAGTGAGATTTTTTCAAGATGAGATTCGCCCTTGCCGTTTTTCTCAACAGGTATTGCCAGCCATTTTTTCTGTTTCCGGCACTCTTTCAGACCGTCAAGATCAATAATAAACTCATTGTTCACTTTGCAAACAATGAGTTTATTATTATCGGGATCGTAACCAAAAATAAAATTTTTGAACTCTTCAATAAGGGAAACAATTATATTGTTTTCTTTTGCGCTCCTGTTTAAGCGATAGCTTAATGAATTCGCCTTTCGTTGGTTACTCTTGCTGTGAAAAATCATGAAGGAAAGGCAGAATGCTATAATAACCAATAATACTATTACAAGTGTTACAATGGAAGACATAAATATAGCTTTGAAATGTAATGGAATACAGCACCTTACAATGTGCTGTAAAGTCCGTAACGTAAACAATTAAACAGTAAGCGAATTAATACCAGGTCTGCGATATCAGTCCCGGCAGGAAGAATCGAAGTCTTTGAAATTGGAGAAATAATATAGATCGGCGCAAAAAGGATAGAACTCAATAAATGAACAGGTACAAAAGTCCCGCATATCCAGGGGCAGATACATGTTATACATTTTCGGGATAATATTTGCATTAAAACCTGCCATGTTATAAATATAGCTTTTATATTTTTGAAAGTGGTTAAAGAAATCCTAACAATTAAAAAGGACAATGGCAATAAAAATATACGTGCTGGATTAATAGAAGACATATTTATCTCCTATTAACTATTTATTTACTTTTGTGTTCATGGAGGTAAGAAAGATTTATTGTATCATTATTCCAGTTGTGCTGGCAATCTTCCTGTTCAACGCCTGCCAGTCTGCGGTTGAGGATGCAGAACATGTGCGCAGGGAAAAAAAGCTGGTGTATGTAGGATCGGTTAGCGCACTTCCTGCTACCTATATTTCTCCCGATAGCAATCTTCCTGCACCAGAAAAAACAGAGCTCGGCCGGTTGTTATTTTACGACCCGGTTTTATCTGGCGGAAGAGATGTTGCCTGCGCAACCTGTCATCACCCGGAATATGGCTATGCAGAAAGTCTTGATTTATCTGTCGGTGTCAATGGAAAAGGATTCGGGGAACAAAGAGCCTTTAAACAACCCAATAATATTCCTTTTGCAAAACGGAATGCCCCTTCCCTGCTCAATGTTGCTTTCAACGGTATAGGTGAAAACGGCGATTACAGCCCAAAGGACGCACCCATGTTCTGGGATAACCGCGCCAGGGGCCTGGAAGCCCAGGCACTTATTCCCATTGCAACTTTTGAAGAAATGCGCGGGCACCAGTTTGACGAAGTTGCTGTTACAAACGAAATCGTGCAGCGGTTGAATGATATACCGGAATATAAACGTTTATTTAAAAAAGTTTTTGAAGGCAATGATAAAGTGACACTGACCAATATCTGCAAAGCGCTTGCTGCCTTTGAAAGGTCGCTGCTGGCCAATAATTCCAGGTTCGACAAGTATATGCGCGGAGATATGTCGGCCATGTCAGGACGTGAACTGGATGGAATGAAAGCATTTATTGATGCCGGTTGCGCAAGGTGCCATAGCGGGCCTATGTTCTCCGATTTTAAACCGCATGTATTGGGTGTGGCAGAAAATGAAAAATTGGCTGCGCCTGATTCGGGCTATCAAAAAACGTTTGCATTCCGGACCCCAACGGTAAGGAACTTGCGCTTTACCAGGCCATACGTGCACAATGGTAAAATTCAAACGATAGAAAATGTGTTGTTGTTTTATGATGATTTGCACAAGCCGGAACTACCCAACAAGCACGTTAGAAAAGATCAACTGGATACACTTGCTGTCATGATGAAGCTGGATTTTGAAAATATTAACAACATTGTTGACTTCCTCAATGCGTTGAATGATGACGCATATGATAAGAAAATCCCTGTGTCAGTTCCCAGCGGCCTTTCGCCACGGGGCAATATAAAATGATCGGAAATCAAAAATAAATCGGGGATAATATTCTTCCAGGTCAGCTGTAAAAATAATATTGCCGTAAGTACTGCGTTTAGGATTCTCCAAAAGAAACTGAAATGGAAAGAAATTCCTGCAGCATTGTTTCTATTAAAGTCTATGCCAATAACAATGTCCACGCCTTTGAATTGGCGCAGGCAAAAAATGAAGCATTAATAAACGCC
The DNA here is from genome assembly GCA_040004415.1 of Bacteroidota bacterium. Taxonomy (GTDB): domain Bacteria; phylum Bacteroidota; class Bacteroidia; order Chitinophagales; family Chitinophagaceae; genus JACMLD01. Next base: position 9,121 of record JBDUAY010000154.1, read on the forward strand.
AATCAATAAAAATGGCATAAAATCCGGATATTTGTCATTGTATGAATATCATACGATTCCTGAATATCAATCGTATCGTTCCGGAACAATAACGGTAATTCCCGACAATTCATCCTCTATCATTGTGTCACAGGATAAAACACTTTTCGAATTCAAGGTAAATGTACCGCAGATATCCACCCTGCAGGTTCCGCAACTCCCCATACCACTACAAATCCCAAAACCAGGCTTACCAGTATATTCTGATATCAGTGTCATTAAACTATGATACTGGTGTAAAAAAATTTGTATTCTAAATGCGGTGTTGTCAACTATCAGCGTAAAGCATATTGTATTTTTATTTGTTCCGCCGGGTAACTGATTCATAACGAGAAAAATTAATACCTGGCGCTATCTTAAACGCGCACCAGGTGCTTTGTATGCGTGGTGGATTAAAAATAAGCTATCATTCATTTTCATGTTTTCGTGAATGCCGGCTGAATTTTTCAATTCATGATATTTATTTTTGAATAATGTTGATCTGTAATAGCGTGATGCTCCTCCTTATTGTTTATTGAAAACAATATATCTAATCTTCTGAAGAGTGTTGGTAATGTTATATCAGCAACACTTCTAAAACCGTTGGCCTCCATCATCTGTGCAAGCGTATTAATAATATTATGATGGAAATCTTCTACCTCCTGTTGACCGAATGCGAAATACTCATTTTCATTTTCGGACGCATTGCTTTTTACTATATTGTGTGGTATTTCACTGCAAACTGCACTTGCGCCCAATGCAAGCATTTTCAATATATCAAATCCAGAAATAACATTCGCTGCTGCAATTATTTTAATTTCTTTTTCAAGACCATAAGTATGGAGGGTTTTTGAAACGAATAATAATGCATCGTATAAGGCCAGATTTTCCCTGTTTAAAACAGGTGTTTCACTACTAGAATCAGCACCCTCCACAACGATAAAATCCGGTATGAGTCTTGATTTCACAATTGCATGGCATATTTTGTAAAATTCCTTTTTACTTGTTATTGAAAGTCTTATGCCAACAGGCTTTTTGCCAGAAAGATCGCGTAATGTATCCAGGAAATGAATCATTCCTTCCGCGTCAGAAAATACAGTAAAGCCCAGGGAAGGAAGGATCGCTGAGTCTGCCGGCCTGCTTGCTTTTTTTAAGCTGGGAGAAGAAACAAAATCAGGAAAAGATTCACTCCGCATTGACAAATTTAATTCTATCATTTTTACGGATGGACGGCGGGAATTCTGTTTAAACTTGTTAGAATCAAAGCTTCCATTTTTGGTTCGGCATCCGTTGTATTCAGGTCCGATTTGTACGATCTGATCATTGCCCATCAAGCTATAAGCAGCCAACTCTTCTTCAGTTATTGTTTTCTGAATAGGAACTTTATTAACAGCCCTCTTTGTTCCAATACTGTATATGCTTGTTTTAAAAGGCTGACTACATCCATCATTGCCAACTGTAATACTTAAATCATATTCACTAAGTTTGACGGGGAGGGACTTGTAGTCCATTCGTTCAGAAAGCAGCCGGTTACTATTCAATTGCCGTACGCCCATAAAATATTTCCGGAGTTCCGGATGGTTTTTTCTTCTGAAACCGTACAGTGCAAAAAACAATAACGGCCCTGTGAGAATCAGGAGCCACAGTAAATTCCAATTGAAAATAGAAGAAACGGTAAGAATAAAAAGACTAAACAGAATAATACCTGCAACGACACCATGCTTCGTGGCAGGTTGGAGTTGATTATAAGACATAACAAAGTTATTAAATTCGAAAAAATAAGATTACAAGAAGATGTCCCCCGTGCCATCCTGGGCAATGTGGCCGGGGTTTACTTGCTAAAGTCTTTGAAATTGGAGTAGAGATACAGTCTTTCCGGCGAAAAAAAAATCTGCCGGGCATTCTGAAAAGAATCAGAAAAATAAAAATAACTTGTTATCGTAAACAATTTTTTCAATGACTGCGAAGATACTTCTTCCTGCTGTTATAATTTTAATTGTACATCAATATTGAATTTAAAAAAAATATCTTAATATAAGATTAACGTTTCTGCCGGTACTTCTTTCTTATTCAGGATTTCAAATGATATTTTTTTTCATGGGTATTGGTGCTGTCCCTACTGCATTCACTCCTACTTCACTATTATTTGCAGGAGTCAAAATGTTGTCCATCTTCGGTTTTACTACCATTATAATGTACATATCACTTTCATAAAACTACAAAGTTAGGGCAGTTTGAATAATAAAAGATAAAAGACTCTTTTATTAAAAACATACATATCTTTATGTTTTAAAATAATGTATGTTTTCGAAAACTTGTGAATATGCTATACGTGCAATGATTTTCATTGCCCAGAAGTCGGAACATGGAATAAAAGTTGGAATTAAGCAAATTGCGAAAGGCACATCTGCTCCGGAACATTTTATTGCAAAAATACTTCAGGACCTGAGCAGGAAAGGGCTGGTTCAATCGAGTAAAGGTCCTAACGGAGGTTTTTTTCTGGAAGCGGGTGAAACAAAAATAACCCTGGCTGAC
>JBDUAY010000155.1:0-11649 GCA_040004415.1 Bacteroidota bacterium
GCGAACCCTGTGAATTCTCTTAGAAGCGAATAATTGAATCATTGTGAAAAATGTGAAAATTAAAAAAGTTGAACGGTTGATAGGTTTATTGGTTGACAAACTGCCGTCTAAGGTGAAAGTTAATTAATGAGTGCGCACCATGAATAGAATACCCCAGACATCATCACATCCGGCATCCGGGATTTAAATCTTGTTTGTTGTAACCAGGACATAAGTTGTTGCGTCCTATATCAAAATGCTTCAGCCCAGCACTGACAGCGCAAAGTTTTGTTTATGATAAAGAACTACCTGAAAATTGCTTTGCGGAATATTATGCGCCATAAGGCATATTCTGCCATTAACATTGCCGGCCTTGCCATTGGTATGGCTTCCAGCATTTTTATCCTGTTGTGGGTACAAAACGAATTAAGCTTCGATCGGTTTCATAAAAATGCCCGTGACATTTACCGTATCACCGCCAATGCCAGCGATTTTAAAGCAGCAGTTAATTGTGCCGGTATGCCCGCGGAATTGAAACAACAAATGCCGGAAATAAAAAACTTTGTGCGGTTTAGTCACCCGGTAACTACTTTGCTGGAAACCGGTAATCGAAAATTCACCGAGAAAAGAGTTTTTTATGTTGATTCAACTTTCTTCGAAGTATTTTCTTTTCCATTGCTGAAAGGAAATGCAGCAACGGCCATGCAGAAGCCCGATGCAATATTGATTACTGCAGACATGGCCATCAAATATTTTGGCAAGGAAGATGCCATCGGGAAAATTTTGCGGAAAGATAATGGTGTTAATGTTACTGTTACCGGTGTACTGGCAAACATTCCCTCCAATTCTCATTTGCAGTTTGATTTCATTATGCCCATGTCGGCCGTAATGCATACAAACTATGATTTGATGAAAAATACCTGGGAGAGTTTTAACTTTTACAGCTATGTGCAACTGGATAAAAATCTTGTTCCTGATGCTGCTGCGATAGCGGGGCTTAACCAGCAGATGGATCAGATCTATAAGAAGCAACAGCCAAACGGGATGAAAGTTACTTTTCAGCTGCAACCATTAACCAGTATTCATTTGCAACCGGCGCTGCAGGTTGATTTGCCGGGCCATGGCAACCTGCAATATGTAAACATCTTTTTTATTGTAGCGATTTTTATTTTAATCGTCGCCTGCATCAACTTTATGAACCTGGCTACTGCACGATCTGCGCGGAGGGCAAAAGAAGTTGGACTGCGCAAAGTGGTGGGCGCTGTTCGCGGCCAGTTGATCGGGCAATTTTTAGGAGAAGCATTATTAATTTCATTTTTCGCATTGTTATTTGCAATTGGCATTGTGCTGGTATTTCTCCCGCTGTTCAACAACCTCTCGGGAAAAGAACTCAGCATTCATTTACTGGATGGCAAAATTTTGGCGGCGCTTGTTGGTATAGCGCTGGCAACGGGATTGATATCGGGCAGCTATCCGGCGCTGTTCCTATCGGGCTTTAAACCCGTAAAAGTTTTGAAAGGAAACATGAAGTTGTTGGGCGGAAATTTAGTATTCCGGAATGCATTGGTGGTAACGCAGTTTATTGTATCGATTGTATTGCTGGTGGGCACGGTTGTTATTTACAACCAGTTGCAGTTTATTAAACACCGCAACCCCGGATTTGCGAAAGATAATTTGTTGTATATGCCCATGAGTGGAGATATCTATAACCACCAGCAGGAACTCAGAACAGAACTGCAACGCAATCCTTTAACCAGTAATTATACTATTGTTTCAGAATTGCCGGTAAACATCATGAGCGGTGATGTTGATATAAAATGGGAAGGAAAAGATCCGCGTTCGCAGGTGGTGATACCTTCTATGACGGTAAGCGAAAGTTTTATTGATGTTTTTAAAATGAAAATACTGAGTGGGCGAAATTTTTCCGCTGCGGTTAAAACAGATTCTAACAATTATATGATCAATGAAAAAGCGGTACAGTTGATGGGTATGAAAATTGAAAATGCCGTTGGCAAACCACTCTCCTTTTATAGCAGAAAAGGAACCATTATTGGCGTAGTGCAGGATTTTAATTTCAAACCCATTCAGCAAAGTATTGAACCATTGATTTTGCGCCTGAACAAATATGGCGGAACTGTTATTGTGCGGGCAAACCCCGGCAGCACAGAAGCAACCATTGCTGCGCTCGGTAAAATAAGCCAGCAACTCAATCCGGCTTACCCGTTCACGTATAATTTCCTCGATCAGGATTTGGCCAATCTGTACAGCGGCGAGCAGCAAATGGGCAGCATCTTTAACCTGTTCGCTATTCTCGCTATTCTTATTTCTTGCCTGGGCTTATATGGTCTGTCAGCATTTATGGCGCAGCAACGCACCAAAGAAATTGGTGTGCGCAAAGTGCTGGGCGCCTCCATATTCAATATTGTTTATTTATTGTCGACCGGTTTCACCAGGCTTATCCTGATTGCAACGGTTATTGCGATACCGATTGCATGGTTTGCCATCAACAGCTGGTTGCAAAGTTTTGCGTATCATATAAAGGTTAGCTGGATTGTTTTCGGTTGTGCGCCACTGGCAGCGCTGGTCTATTGCGTGGCTAACGGTTAGCTATGAATCAGTAAAAGCGGCTGTAGCGAACCCGGTCAATTCATTGAGAAGTGAATAGCTGCAGCCTCACCCCTACGCGCATATTATACCAAAATTTAAAAATATGAGTACCGGAATGGCCGGTTTGTGGGATTCTGGCAGTACGGGTGATGAATGACCGCCAGATATCGTGTCAAAATATTTGACAACTGGTGTCAATATATTTTGCCCTTGCCAATTCATAAAAATTAATAATCACAATTCAAAAATAAACATCATTTCTTAAGCCCCTTAATAATCACATTGCCTGTCCCGCCGGGATTACACGGGTAGCCCAATGCCTGCTTTCGCTGTTTAGCATTATTAATGGTTGAATAAAATTCATCCAGGTATTTCAAGGTTGATTTAATATACTTTGCATCCAGCAATGTACAATTGGAATATAAATTGTAAATATCTTTTTTCTTTGTATTGTAGAAGTCTATTGTGTCGTCGAAAACTTTTATATCTTCTATGCAATAACCACGGTACCTCCTTTCTCTAATTGAAGACATTTCTAATTCTTCTGCAGGCATCGAATACGGGCATTGTACAATGCCTGAAAAATCAAAATCGTGTGGAACTGCAAAAGGCATAGCCGTTGTGTCTTTAGCAAGCAAATTAATATTTTGTAAATATTCAACCGACCAGTCTGTGTTTCCAATAAGATATTCAAACATAGCCATCTTCAAAAAATCGTCTTTTACCGTCAGCTGAGGAGCCATTTTCTTTTTTATCAGAATTAAATTATTTCGCTTTGCCATTTGTTTGTCATCTTCCAGTAATATTCCATAAAATGGATCGGCCTTTTTTTGGCGGCCGCTATCCAGCAGCGTTGCTTTTATAAGTCTTGCTTTAAAACTGTAGGGTGTCAGAATATTGTATAATTTATAAACGAGCCATTCACGTACAATATATTCGTCACCGCTGCAGGGAATTACCAATTTTAATTGTGACTGACCAGAAAAAAGAGTTCCGCCCGGCAGGTTGAGTTTAGTAAAATCGAGCAGTAGCGGAGGATATTTGCAATTGGATGCTATTCTGCGGAAATGGCCCCGTTGTTTTACATTGATGGAAAAAGACCCTGTTGACCCGTCACTATCATGGTAGGTCATTGTCATCGGAAAGAGTTGAGCATCTCCGGATCTGTTGCCTAGCAGGCCTTTGACGTTGCCCTGCAATGAAATATCCAGTATTCCTTCCGAATCAAATAAATTATGCAGAGCCGATGGCTGCTCCCTTTTCGGAAGAGAAGAAGGAACTGGTAAAATTGTATGCAAGAAAAACATTGCTCCGGCAAACGCAGTGACTATTAATATTTTCATGAGCAGAAATTTGATGCCGGCGCATTGTCGCGCTAATGCTACAATGCAACTGCACCCATATAAAAATAAGGTTTAATTCCGCTGACAAAAATATTTTTTTCGACAGACGATATCATTACAGCCGTGTCCCGGCGAAAGTTTCTGGGCATTATTTTTTTTTCAAAACGGTTTTGTCCCGAATCACCACCGCAGACCCTGCTGCAATAAAAACGGAGTCTGGTATTGCGTTATCGAGAAAAGAGAACTCAGATCCATAAAAATTTTGAAAATTGCAATCAATCTTATACGAATGAACCGGATAGGTATTCCAGGTGGGGTGCTCAACTGTATACATGTTGGTTGTTGCATCATTTACTTTTGCAAATCCAAAATAATGTTCAAAAATAAATGCTTCGGCGGTGCCCGGTTCAATTGGCCATAACTGATTGGCTGCATTGGCAGAAATTAAATTGTCTTTACCCTTCCAGTACCAGCTATAAGTTAATTCCAATGCTTTATCAGATAATAAAACCGAATGTTTCATAGCAGTTGCCACATACTTTTCCCTATAAATATTATTGGCTACCCATGCAATTGCAGCTTTTGGTACAATTTCGCTGATGAACACGACGCCCCGCTTTACACTACCATCTTTATCAGTAAGCTTAACATAAAAGCGAAGATTTATTTCCGGAAAATTTGTATGGAAAGGTATGCTGATACTTTTTATTTTTACCTTCTCAAACATAAACCCGACAAGACTTACATAATATTTTCCATTAAAAGAATCCAGCTCAGTATGCGCTGGTAAATAAGTTTGCAATACAATTGGATCTACCGCGTAGTTGGCCATGATGAGATTTTTCCATTCAGCGGTTAGAAATATTTTCTGTATAGTATCCATTGATATTTTTGGATTTTGTGAAGGGATGATTTTGTGATTTCACCGGCGATGAATAGCAGCAGCACAACCGCGTTTTACAGGCAACACTCCAAATAACACAGTCATAATCAGCAATCGATCTTATAACTTGCGCTCAACCGGATCTCTTAAAATCAACCGCAAAGATTGATCACGTGTAATATAATTATACAACCAATTACAAAAAACGAAGAACCTGTTTTTTACGCCCAGTATCAGCATCAGGTGCAATCCCATCCAAATCAGCCAGGCAAAAAAACCACCGAAATGCAATTTTGGTTTTGGCAAATCAACGACGGCGAGATTGCGTCCTATAGTTGCCATTGAGCCCTTATCATAATATTCAAATTCAAAACGTAAGGCCGACTTACTCTCAATGCGCATTAAATTTTCGGACAGCGTATCTGCCTGTTGCATGGCCACCTGTGCAACCTGGGGATGCCCCTTTGGAAATAGAGGCGTCTCCATATAGGCCACGTCCCCGATAGCATACACGTTGGTTGTGCCAGAAACAAGGTTGTGGCGATCCGTTTTTATGCGATTGCCTTTTGCAATTAAATCTGGTTGTATACCAGCAGGAATATTGCCCTTAATACCAGCTGCCCAAATAACTGTTTTTGTAGCAATGGTGGTACCGTTATTGAGTGTCACAATGGTACCATCATAATCTTTTACAACGGTAGTGGTTATAACTTCTACACCTAATTTCTCTAAATATTTTCTTGATTGCTCAGATGATTTTTCCGTCATCGCGCCGAGCGTTTTCGGTGATCCTTCCAGCAAATAAATTTTCATTTGCTTAAAGTCAAGCTCCGGATAATCTTTGGGCAACACATAAGCACGCATGTCTGCAATAGCACCTGATACTTCCACACCGGTTGGCCCTCCGCCAACCACAACGACTGTTAAGAGGCTTTCCTTTGTGGCGGCATCCATGGAAACGCTGGCGGTTTCAAAATTTTGTATCAGGTGATTACGCAGTTGCAGCGCTTCCATGGTTGATTTCATGGGAAACGCATTGGCTGAAATACGCTCGTTCCCAAAAAAATTAGTGCCTGCACCGGTAGCAATTACCAATGCGTCATACGTTAGCTCCCCGTTGTCGGTAACAATTTTATTTTGATCGGCTAATATTTCACGCAGTTGTCCGAGCCGGATACGTACATTTTTACTTTTATGAAATGCTTTCCGCAATGGAAAAGAAATATTGCTGGCATCCAGGCCTGCCGTGGCCACCTGGTAAAACAATGGTTGAAACTGGTGATAATTAAACCTGTCGAGTAATGTAATTTCAAACCCCGGTTTATTATTAAGCTTATTGGCCAGGCGCAGCCCACCGAAACCACCTCCTACTATAATCACTTTCATATCTGTAATTTTGTCTCAATACAAATTTACGAAAGTTTCAGTAATTTCTGAAAGTTTAGTAAGTGTTTATTTATACCGAAGGGCACCGGACCAGTTGTAGAGCAGGAAGGCTACCCCGTAGACAATCATAACAATCAATGCCTGTGCCGGAAAAAAGACAGCTGAAAGCAATGAAAGAAAGCCAACGCCGGTTAGCAATAATGAAAAAAGATTTCTTTTATCTACTTTTTTAAACCTGACTGGGTAATCAATTTCCCCTAACGGAAGTGCGAGGGATAAACAGACAAGACCCGCCGCAAAGAAAGCGTCTTCATACGCAGTGCCCCTGCCGATTGCGGTAAACAATGCAAGCGCCAGTATTACAAAGCCGCTGCACATGGCGGCCACAACAGAAATAGCCGACCATCGTTCTGTATTGGTAAGTGCATATTTTCCATCGGGGTGAAAAAGAAGAAAGAAATTAGCAATTGAATTCATCGTCCAGCTGCCAACGACAAATAATAAATAGATCCCACCCAGTACCCAGGCCATGGCTATCGTTGCGCTATTTTGCGAGAAAGCAGTTATCAGTAACCGAAAAACCACATACAGGATAATGGGCATTGCCCTTTTTAATTTTTTACCCTGGTTATTCACCCAGAAAGAATATTGTAACAGCCATTTATACGGTGGTATTTTAGATTTTAATGCTTCCTTTAAACCACTTTGGGCATTTTGCATCAACGGGTTAATTCTTAGTGCCTCACGGAAATGCATGGCCGCATCTTTATGTTTACCACGTTCCAGTAAGTTCCAACCGATGGTGTTATGTGTAAATTCACTGTCAGGGTCCTGCGCCAGCGCATGCTTCATCGTGGCGATTGCTTCATCTGTTTTCTTTAGTTTATTTAACGCCAGTGCGCGGGCGTTGAGACAGGTAATACTTTCAGCTTCTACTGCAAGGCCTTCATTCGCTTTATCCAAGGCCTCGTTAAATTTTTTATCGCCCAGCAAAACAAAAGCCAGCAGTCCATAATATTCAGCGTGGTAAGGATTTAATTGAATGGCCTTGTTAAGACTATCTGCAGCAAGATTATTATTATTTTTCTGGTAATATCCAAATGCATGCAGGTAAAAGTAAAAGCTTTCTGTTGGGGCAAAACTGATAGCATCCTCGATCACTTCAAGTCCTTCATCGTATTGTTTTCTGTCGTACAGGCACCTGGCCAGCAGCGATAATGCATAGTCATTATTGGGTTCCTGCTGCAGAAATTGTTTTATTTTAACTTCTGCATCTTTCGGCCTGCCCTGGTCCAGTAATAATTTTGCCTGATCGAGAATGATATTCATTGAGTAATAGCTTTTAGCGGTAAGCCGCCAGCTGTTAGTAAAATCCAGGTAAAATACTTATAGCAAATGGCTAAAAGCGAATCTGCTTTCTTATTTCTTCATCTTCATATACTTCAAAATATCATCGTATAAACCAGATTCATTGGCATACAATGCATAATTACGCGCGGTAGCAAACCATTCCGCAGTAGTGGGCCGGTGTTGTTTAGCTGCTTTAAGCAGGTCCTTTGTCTGAATAGGCTGAATGCTTCCGGCGTCCATAGAAGCCTGTAACTTTTCTTCTGTAGCAATATCAATTAAAGCATTAATGTCTGCACCGGAATATTCTGGTGTAGCCTGTGCTATTTTTTTTATGTCGATATCTCCCACCGGCTTTCCCTGCAAAACAGATTTCAATATTTCTTCACGACTTTTTTCGTCAGGTGGTTCTACAAATATGACGCGGTCGAAACGGCCCGGTCTCCTGAAAGCCGCATCCACGCTCCACGGTGCATTGGTGGCGGCCAATATCAGCACACCTTCATTATCTGCACCAACGCCATCCATCTCGGCTAAGAATTGATTGATAACATGCCGCATGGCAGACTGCTTTAAATCGCTGCGGCTGGCGCCCATGGCATCCACTTCATCAAAAAACAATACACACGGCGTATTTTGACGGGCCAGTTCAAAAATTTCATGCAGGTTCTTTTCGCTGTTGCCAATCCACATATCAAGTATATCGTGCAAACCAATATTGATAAATTTAGCATCAATTTCACCGGCAGCTGCTTTCGCAATAAATGTTTTGCCACAACCGGGCGGACCATACAACAAAATTCCGCCACCAATTTTCTTCCCAAATGCTTTGTACAGCTCAGGATTTTTTAACGGCTGAATTATTTTTAAACTGATTTCATTTTTGATACGCTGCATGCCGCCCACATCAGAAAATTTCACCTTGGGCTTCTCCATAAAAAACATACTGTCTTCGTCATCAAAATCTTCATCATCGCCGGCAGCGGCTGATCCGGAATGTGATGGCATGCGCAAATAATTGTCGATATCTGCATCTTTAAAAGACGGATTGGTTGCAATTATTTTTTGATACACCGCACCGGCTTCCTGTAAAGAATTTTCTTTTATCAGGCATTTTACAAAACGTATATTATCCTCTTCACTCAATTGGTTTTGCAACTGCTCGTAAATAATAATGGCCGCAGAAAATTTTGCCATATTGTAATAGCAATTGGCAAGCCCGGTTTGCGCCTTTGTATTGCCGTAACTTTTTTGTAATACTTCCGCAAAATGCACACTTGCTTCTGCATACATTTTTTCCGCCAGCATCAACTCTGCCAAATGAATGCGTAAAGGCACATTACCAGGTGATACCGCCAATGCTTCTTCTAAATTTTTTATTGTATCATTCATCATAAGGATGTGTAAGGTAAACGGTTTAAAGGCAAAGTTGTTACATGCGGTCCTGGAATTGGTTGCTGATCATTGAATATTTTTGTTGCAGGCATCCCTTCCAGGTAAAAAACATTCAATATTCTTCTCAAAGCTAACAGCCTGTTAATACAGCAACCGCACCTTGATGGTATCTTTTAATTCTTTCAGCAGTTGTTGCGCCTGGTCTGATAATTTCTTATCAACATCCAGTACCACATAACCCACCTCATCATTTGTTTTCAAATACTGTGATAATATATTGATATGATGTTGTGAAAGCGCGGTGTTAATGGCAGACAAAACACCCGGTACATTTTTGTGGATGTGCAGTATGCGGTGGGTGCCCTCCATGGGCGGCAAGCTCAAAGATGGAATCGTATGAGAGCCTGTCGTACTGCCCATTTCCAGATACTGAAACAATTTATTGCTAACATCTTCACCAATATTCATTTGTGCTTCTTCTGTTGATCCACCAATATGCGGTGTAAGAATTACATTGGGCAGGTTTTGCAACGGCGATTGAAAAGTGTCGCCATTTTTTTCAGGCTCCCACGGAAAAACATCAATGGCGGCGCCGGAAAGATGTTCGTCTTTTAATGCTTTGGCCAATGTATCCAGTTCCACCACTTCACCCCTGGCATAATTTAAAAGAATAGAACCTTTTTTGAAATGCCTGATATTAGATTTATTGATCAGGTTTTTAGTCTGCGCAGTATCGGGTACATGCAACGTTACAATATCGCTTTGACCCAGTACTTCTTTTAGGCTCTTTTTTGCTACGGCATTGCCTAAAGGGAGTTTGGTAACGGTATCATAAAAAATAACTTTCATGCCCAGGCTTTCTGCGAGTACACTAACCTGCGAGCCGATGTTTCCATAACCAATAATGCCCAATGTTTTTCCACGCAACTCATAACTTCCTTTCGCATCTTTTTTCCAAATGCCCTGGTGCGCGGCGGCGTTTTTATCGGGTATTCTGCGGATAAGCATAATAGCGAGACCAATCACCAGCTCCGCTACACTACGGGTATTACTGTAGGGCGCATTAAAAACGACTACCCCATTCTGACGTGCGCTTTTTAGATCTACCTGGTTTACCCCTATGCAAAAACAGCCAATTGCCTGTAATTTTTTGGCGGCGTCCAGTATGTTTTTAGTGATTTGCGTTTTTGACCGTATGCCCAGCAGGTGTACATCTTTTACTTCTTTTATTAATTGTTCCTCTGATAATGCACCACCTAATTTTTTTACAGATGAGTAGCCTGCGTCTTTAAATTGTTTTACTGCCGCGTCGCTGATGTTTTCTAAAAATAAGATGTTAATTTTCTCTTTTGGATAGCTCGTTGTCTTTTTTTCTGTTGCCATGAATTTGGGTCTTCTGTTAAACCGCAAATATCCTTTATTAACATCATACAATAAAAAACAGCTGTTAGCATTAATATAATATTATAACTATAGCATTATATTTGTTACACTGAATTTACTAACCCGGTCAAAACAATGTTCCTTTTAAAAACCATTACCCCTGTTTTAGCAGTAATATGCCTTTTCACGGCTTGTAACCAGCATGCCAAAACCCCAATGGCGCTCGCAGCGGTCTCCGACACCACTGTTTATCCAACAACTGCGCTACAGCCGCTTTCCAAAGAAAAATACCGTCACTACCACGATGCCTGCAGTAATTTTTTTGATTCCCTGTTGCTCCGGCACGGCGCTTTTAATGGCAGTATTCTGGTGGCCAAAGATGGCAATATTGTGTACGAAAAATATGCAGGCTTTGTAAATCCACTGATAAAAAAAGATTCACTTGGCATCGGCGATGCGTTTCACCTGGCGTCTGTATCAAAAACGTTTACGGCCATGGCAATATTAAAGTTGTGGGAAGAAGGCAGGCTGAGTATTGAGGATTCTCTCGGTAAGTATTTCCCTAATTTCCCCTACAAAGGCATTACTGTTAAAATGTTGCTGAGCCACAGAAGCGGTTTAGCCAATTATGTACATTATCTCGATTTAGATGGCTGGGATAAAAATAAAATGGTGAACAATGTGGATGTACTGACATCCCTGTACATGCTGAAGCCGCCACTTGAATTTCCATCGGGCCATCACTTCAGCTATTGCAACACTAATTATGCATTGCTGGCATTGATTATAGAGAAAGTTTCAGGACAGTCATACACTGCATTTCTTAACCAGACTTTTTTTACGCCGCTCGGCATGCGCGATACTTATGTGTATTCGCTGAAAGATACCGGGCGGGCCATGCTTTCCTACCAATATAATAACAGGCCATATAAATTAGAGTTCCTCGATGCGGTGTATGGCGATAAAAATGTATACAGCACCGTACGCGATATGCTGAAATGGGACCAGGCGCTGTATGCAGGTAAATTATTTAAACAAGCAACGCTCGATTCTGCCTTTGCCGGTTATAGCTGGGAAAAGCAAGGCAAACGTAATTATGGGCTCGGCTGGCGAATGACCTTTTTAGACAATGGCAAAAAATTATTGTACCACAACGGCTGGTGGCATGGCAACAATACGGCCTTTATCCGTTTGATTGACGAAAGAGCAACCATCATTGTACTCGGTAATAAATTTAATCGCCGGATCTATGCCGCCAAGCACCTCGCAGATTTATTCGGCAATTACATGCAGCATGGCAATGGCGCCGGTGAAGAAGTTGAAAAT
>JBDUAY010000559.1:0-3446 GCA_040004415.1 Bacteroidota bacterium
ACCGTGGAAAACAAGAATACGGTGTAAAGCAATTGTTTCATGTTTTATTTTCTATGGGTTTCAAAAAAACTGTTCAACGTTTCCCCGCTTAACCAGTCTTATTTTTTAATGTACTTAGGCAAAAAAAGGAATGCCAGGTGCCGCGTATTTCTTAAGGCCTTCTTCATTAATTTCTACGCCTATACCTGGTTTGTCTGATACAACAAGAAATCCTTTTTCAATAAAAGGTTTATCATAGGTTACAATCTCTTTCCATTTTGCTTCTGTATCACTTAATGTTTGCCATTCCAGTATATGAAAATTTGGTACAGTTGCACAAACATGGGCGGTGGCCATTGCGCCCAGGAATGAACCGACCATATGCGGAGAAAAAGGTGTGTAATATAAATTGGCAAGGTTGGCAATACGTTGTCCTTCTCCCAGTCCACCACATTTCTGAAGATCCGGCATGATAATGTCGATGGCGGCTTCTGACAGTAAACGCGTGTACCCATACCCGAGGTAAAAATTTTCTCCACCACAGATGGGCGTACTTGTTTCCTGTGTAATGGTTTTATATACATCTATATTGTCTGCAGGCACAGGTTCTTCCAGCCACATTAAATTTAGTGGCTCCATCATTTTGGCAACCTTTCTTCCCGTTGGTGCATCGTAACGCCCATGCATATCTACGCAAATATCAATATGGGATCCTACTGCTTTACGTACAGCGGCGATGGAGTCATACATTCTTTCTAATTCCGCATTACTGGCAGTCCAGTTATACCTGTCATATTTATTTGGATCGGTTGCAGAATCAATATCAAACTTAACTGCCGTATATCCTTTTGCAACAGCATCTGTAGCCGCCTTTGCGTAATCATCAGGAGCAGGATTGCGCTTAGCATATAACTCGGTATCACAGTATACCCTTACTTTATCCCGAAATTTACCACCCAGTAATTGATGAACCGGAAGGCCAAATGCTTTGCCGCACAAATCCCATAAGGCAGCGTCGAAGGCGCTTAATACTGCCACGTACATGCCCGATTGTGCACCGCTGAAAAATGCACCTTTGCGCAATTCCTCGAAAATCCGGTTAGGGGTGAGCGGACTTCTTCCTTTTAATTGTCTGCCCAGCCGTTGTACAAGGTAATAAGTGCCCCCAACAGCATCCACTGCTTCTCCGCATCCCCAGATATCCTGGTTGGTATAAATTTTAATAAATAGACCACCGCCGGAGTAAGCGCATTTAACGTCCGTTATTTTTAAATCGGAAGGAGCAGAAGGTATGGCTGTTTTTTTTACGGCTGTTTCAAGCCCCTGGCCAAATGTTGATAAGGCCGCAAACGGCGTCATTGCAGCCGCTACGGCTGCTTTCGTAATAAACTTTCTTCTGGAATCTGCCATAATGCTATCGTTTAATGAGTTTACTGAATTATATTTTTTCCTTGTTTTATCACCAGTTGCGGTCCTTCAGGTATTCCTGTATTTGTTCTTTACCAACGGGTAAATCACTGATATGATCATTAAGCCATTTTGAGAAATCCTTTTCAATCTCAGCGGACCAGCGTGCATCTATCTGGCCCGCAGCATAAATACCTTCTCTCAATCTCTGGTGACCGAACATATCCCTTAACCGGACTATCTCTGAAGTTTTTACAACCTTCTCAGCTAAATGAGGGGGAATAAAAATCACGACTCCCATCTTACCCAGCACAACATCGCCAGGCATTACAGTTACCATCCGGATACGGGTAGGCTGATTAATGCCAATTATCATCGTATTCAAATCTCCCTGTGGATTGTGATAGGAAGGATCATAGCTTGTATAATAAGATGTGAAGCCACCTATTTCCTTCAGGCCTTCAATGTCCCGCAAGGCCCCGTCATAAACAATTCCATTGCCTGTTTTGGCATAAATGGCATTGCCTACATTATCTCCGATGGTTGGCCCGTTTCTATGTGCACCAAACTGGTCTGCCACATACACATCACCTTTTACCAACATTTCCACAGCCCATACATTTTGCGCTCTTCTGCCTTCTTTTTTACCTGCAGAATCGATTGCTTTCCAGACATCGGGTCTTGCAGGCATAAACATTGCAGTAACTGCCCTTCCAACAAGAACACTATCAGGGTTTATTTGCTGCCATCCTTCAGCAACCTGGTAACCATAACCTGCGTTTTTCATCACAGCCCAGGCTTCTTCTACGCTCACAGATTTCATTCTTCGTATAATATTATCCGGCACCTTAGGCCGGCCGTCAGCAAAACGTTCGCCCTTCCATTCCGGCGTTAGCCCAAGCAATTGTTCTTTGGTTATCTGAACAGCCTGTGATTGTAATTGCGCTGCGGCTTGAAGCGACAGCACAAGCAGTAATAAATATTTCAGTTTCATCATGATATTGTTTTGTTTGATTTGTGATGAGGATTATTGATGTTTCATTTCCGTACCCCTTTTTTCTTCTCCTGCATCCGGCAGGTGATTGTGCCACCAGCTTGCCAGTGATGAACCGGAAATATTCATGACAGGTCCAAAGATGGCTGGGGCCAATCCTGCAGTTGCCAGTTTTCCCATGGCCAATGCAAGACCAGATGCGAGGCCTGCATTTTGCATCCCTACCTCAAGCGCAATGGTTCTGCAATCGGTTTCAGGAAATTTTAGCAATCGGGCCGACCAGTAACCAAGAAAAAAGCCGGTAAGATTATGTAGTATAGTGGCCAGGATCAGCAATCCGCCAACTTTCAGCAGGTTGTCTCTGCCAGCAGCCGTAATAATTACCAGAATAAATGCGATGCCTGCCATTGAAATGACGGGCATTGCCTTATCAAGCCATTTATATTTTCCATGAATTAAATAATGAAATGCGAGGCCAATGGTAATTGGTATTATGACAATCTTGGTAATATCCCAGGCCATGTTCCAAAAGTGGATTTCAATAAAACTTCCTCCCAACAAACGCATCAGCAAAGGAGTTAAAACAGGCGCCAGAAGTGTTGAGACTGTTGTTACGGCAACGGACAAGGCCAGGTTGGCCCTTGCCAGATATGACATTACATTGGACGCCAATCCACTTGGACAACATCCAACCAATATAATGCCTGCAGCAATTTCTTTTGGAAAATTGAATAAAGTGGCAATGCCAACACCTACTAAAGGCATAATGAGATAATGGCAAATAACACCTACCATAATTCCCTTCGGCATCTTCACTACATTCGCAAAATCTTTGAGACTTAGTTCTGTTCCCATCCCAAACATAATGACCTGCAGTAGCGGTATAATAAAAACCGATAAACTAATATTACCTATTGATCGGAAATATTGCGGATAATACATTGCTATACTAACTACCGCGAGTATAATAGTTGTAAACGAAAGTCCTTTTAAAAACCGATTGGCGCGGAAACCAATAGCAAGGCACAAAAAGCCAGTCATTAATATCCATCCGCACCAATCATTA
>JBDUAY010000560.1:0-3443 GCA_040004415.1 Bacteroidota bacterium
CCAGTCTTATGTAACCACGGCACCCAAATGGATGATAGGAATGATAAAAGAATATAACGGTAATCCTTATGCGCGCCTGGTAGAAATGGGAAAGCTTGCACAGAAAGATGGTGTCATTAAAGGTATACTGCTGCACCAGGGAGAATCCAATCCGAATGATTCTCTATGGACGAAAAAAGTTAAAAGGGTGTATGACAACCTGCTGAAAGACCTTCACCTGAAAGCCAAAAAAGTTCCATTGCTGGCAGGAGAAACGGTAAACGCCGACCAGGGTGGCATTTGCGCAGGTATGAATAAGATCATTGCTACGTTGCCGGAAAAAATTAAGACAGCTTACGTCATCTCTTCGGCCGGTTGCACCGCCGGCGCGGATAATTTACATTTTAATGCAGACGGGTACAAAGCGTTTGGCAGGCGATACGCCGTAAAAATGCTGTCGTTGATGGGATTTACCATTGATAAACAAGAATAGAAAAATATGAGGCATTGTATTTATTTTTTTTATATAATGACCAGCCTTTTTATTACAGGTGGTAATGTACATGCGCAGGCAAAATTGTATCCTAATGAATTTCCCCTTAGCGAAGTAAAATTGCTTGATGGGCCGTTTAAACATGCCCGTGATCTGAATATCCAAACGCTGTTAAAGTATGACGTGGATCGCCTGCTGCAACCTTACCTGAAAGAAGCTGGCTTACCAGAAAAAGGAAAGCAATATGCAAGCTGGGCGGGACTTGCCGGACACATTGGCGGACATTATTTATCAGCACTGGCAATGAGTTACGCATCAACCGGTGACACTGCCTGCAAAAGAAGAATGGATTATACAATTGCAACACTTACAAGCTGCCAGAACGCAAATACCGCAAACCATGCAGATTGGGGTAGAGGTTATGTGGGCGGAGTGCCAGACAGTAAAACATTATGGACCAGCTTTCAGAAAGGTGACTTTACTGCCTTTCATCAAGCATGGGTACCCTGGTACAATCTGCATAAAATGTACGCCGGCCTCAGGGATGCATGGCTATATACCGGGAATGATCAGGCTAAAGAAATATTTTTGAAATTCTGTAATTGGGGCATACAAATTACATCTTCGCTCAGCAATGAACAGATGCAGTCCATGCTGGATACTGAACAGGGCGGGATGAACGAAATTTTTGCAGATGCATACCAGATGACCGGAGATGAAAAATATATAAATGCAGCAAAAAGATTTTCTCATAATATGCTGCTGGATGCCATGGCGTCTGACAATGACAATCTGGATAATAAGCACGCCAATACACAGGTGCCAAAAGCTGTAGGCTTTGCACGCATCGCCGAATTAACACACGATAAAAAATACGGAGAAGCCGGAAGTTTTTTTTGGCAAACGGTTACAAACAACAGGACGCTGGCATTTGGAGGGAACAGCAGGCGGGAATTTTTTCCCAGCGCCGCTGCCTGCAATGAATTTATCAGCGACGTTGAAGGTCCTGAATCCTGCAACTCTTACAATATGCTAAAGCTTACCGAAGATTTATTCAGGATAAATCCGGCTGAAAAATATACCGCTTATTACGAAAGAACACTGTACAATCATATTCTGTCTGCACAAGATCCTGTTAATGGAGGTTATGTTTATTTTACGCCGGTAAGGCCCAGGCATTACCGGGTATATTCTGCGCCAAATGAAGCGATGTGGTGTTGCGTAGGTAGCGGTATGGAAAACCCTGGAAAATATGGTCAGTTCATTTATACACACCAGCATGATTCGCTGTTTGTTAATCTTTTTGTTGCATCCGAACTTAACTGGAAAGAAAAAAATATAAAGCTGAGACAGTCCACTTCATTTCCTTACGAAGAAAAAACAAAATTAATTATACAAAGCAGCAATACTGTATTTACCTTAATGGTTCGGTATCCATCATGGGTAAAAGATGGCGCCTTAAAAATTACGGTAAATAATAAAGCTGTAATATACTCCGCACAATCATCTTCCTATATTGGCATTAAACGGCTGTGGAGAAAAGGTGACGTGATAGAAATAATGCTTCCAATGCACAATTCAATTGAGCATTTACCCAATGTTCCAAATTATATTGCTTTTTTGCATGGCCCCATACTGCTCGGCGCTAAAACCGGCACAGAAGATCTAAAAGGCCTGTTAGCAGACGATAGCCGCTGGGGGCATATCGCCAGCGGTAAAAAATTGCCTGTAGATAAAGCGCCCATAATAATTTACAATGATGTTGCTGCAGCTAATCTGAAACCTGTGGATGGCAAGCCCCTGAACTTCATTTTTAGTGAAACTAAAATGGCAAATCCTGCTGATCTTTTACTTCAGCCATTTTATACCATCCACGATGCGAGGTATATGATTTACTGGATGGCGCTCAATAATAACCAGTACCAAATGTATATTGATTCCATTGAAGCGCTTGAAAAAGAGAAACTTGCATTGGAGAAACGTACGATTGATTTTGTAGCGCCAGGCGAACAACAACCCGAAGCAGATCACAGCATTGAAAAGATAAATTCCAACACAGGCAATTACCTTGATGAGTTTTGGCGGGATGCACGCAACGAAGGATATTTCAGTTACCGTCTTACTACCAGCAAACAAACGGATATAACGCTGGTAGTACGCTATTGGGGAAACGAAAGCGGGGACCGGAGTTTTGGGATATACATAGACGATGAAAAGCTGGTAACAGAAAACATTACAGGTAAATGGAATCAGCAAAAATTCATTGATGTGGTGTACACGCTGCCGGAAGCAATGATTAAAGACAAGGAGCACATCATCGTGAAATTTAAGCCGCTGCCTGGTAATACAGCAGGTGCAGTTTATCATGTTGCATTGCTGCGAAAGAAAAGCGCAAACGAATAGTTCGATACTAACTGCATAAAAATATTTATGAAGACTTCAATCATTGTATTAGTATTCTTGTTCCTGGTAGTATTTCCTGCTCAAGCACAACAAAATGCACCGGCGCCTTGCGGTCCGGTACCAAATGAAAATCAGATAAGGTGGCAGGAAATGGAGTATTATGCATTTATCCATTTTTCAGTAAATACGTATACCAACCAGGAATGGGGTAACGGTGATGAAGACCCTAAAATCTTTAACCCTGTTAACCTGGATTGCAGGCAATGGGCACGGATTTGCAAAGAAGCAGGAATGAAAGGGGTGATCCTTGTGGCAAAACACCACAGCGGTTTCTGTTTTTGGCCTTCTACATTCACGGAGTATTCCGTTAAAAATTGTCCCTGGAAAAATGGTAAAGGTGATATTGTTCGTGAAATGGCCGACGCCTGCAAAGAGTACGGTTTGAAATTAGGCCTCTATTTATCGCCGTGGGACAGAAATTCCGCGCTGTATGGAAAACCTGAATACATTACGTACTTCAGAAATCAATTAAAGGAATTGCTGACCAATTATGGAGATATTTTTGAAA
>JBDUAY010000561.1:0-3415 GCA_040004415.1 Bacteroidota bacterium
CAGGCGGAAAATATGGAAGAGAGGTTCATAAAAATGGTTTTAAGCGTGAAAGTATATGTTATTGAACAAATTGTCAATTCGCTTCGCAAATACCTTACAGTAATAAGTAAGCAGGTGCACCCTGTTAGAAAAAAACACTTACCAGATTAGTGGGGAAGGAGTTGCCGTAGCGGCTGAAAAAAGAAGTGTGGTTACATTCGAAAGTCAGTTAAAATTGACTGAGTAAAGATATAGTGTGTGCAACCGATCCGCTCATAAAATGGGGAGGGGTGGGGTGGATGGTTTCATGATTGGTAAAGTATTCCTGATGAATGGCAAGTATATACAGTGAGGGACAAGAAGTGATATAGTCAATTGTTTTGCACACATTGTTACCAATGAAATATTGTAATGCATTGTCTGTCAGCGATATTTTGTGTTAATGGACATTGGATTTCTTTTATTCTGAAATAAATTAAAAAAACCGTGTCAATTCGCTTTTACTTTTCAGAAAAAGTTTATACTTTGTTTGCTCATACTATACTATTTCCACTCTCCTCTGAATAACGTTTCCCCTTAACACCCTCCATCTCAGGAAAAACCGTACGTTTTTGCACATCCATATCGTGTTTAACCGCAACAGCAAAGCTGTCTTTTAACCACAAAATTGAACGTCATGGAACTAGTGTTTATTTGTATCACGGTCTTTTTTACCATAACGCTGTTTAGTATATTACTTGACCCCGCTACAAGCTTCATGCAGCGTCTTCAATACAAAAAATTTCTTGTGGTGGAAACCTATTACCGCGATATGGTTACCGCACACCTGGCATATTTCAGAAGATTGTCAGAAAAAGATCAGCACCGTTTATTGTTTCGTACTTTTCTTATTCACCGGTCTAAAAAATTTCATTACGTAGGCGTGGAGAAAAAAGAAGAGATGCCAATTCTTATCAGCGCGGTTTCTGCACAGCTCACGCTTGGTCTTGAAAGATTTTCGCTTAATTATTTTCGCGACATATTTGTTTTGCAGCATGACTACCACTACGGCTACTATTCACTACCCTTTATGGGCCATGTGGATAATACCGGTATTTATTTGAGCTGGGATAATTTTTTGAAAGGAATACACCGGGCTGATGAAAATAGTAATGTAGGTTTGCATGAAATGGCCCACGCATTGGCGTATGTAAATTTTGTTGTAAAGTCTGAAGAAGACAAACATTTTAAAAACGAATTTAAGAACTTCTCACAAACGGCTCGTCCTATTTTCCAGGATATGCAAAAAGGAAAAAAGAATTTCTTGGGCGAATATGCTTCCACCAATTATCATGAGTTTTGGGCGGTAAGTGTTGAGATGTTTTTTGAGAATCCTTTCCGCTTTAAATACGAATTGCCCGATCTCTATACGGCCATGGTTAAATTGCTGAAACAGGATCCATATGAATTAATTGTAAACAGGAACGTGCCGGTGACAGCTTAATCTTTACTATTATTTTCTGCGCGACGACAACAAAGTCTTTTATGCCGTCATTGCGAATCGCCAGCAGTGCCTTTTATATGCAGAAATGAACGGCGATGAAGCAACCTGTGTTTTCAATTTCCACGAGTATTAGATAATTCTTTCTTTTACTATCAGCATGAGTACTCATCACCTGCTCAGTACTTTTTTAAACCGTTGAACATTTGCATCGGCCATAATAGCTTCGCCATGCAATAAATGATTCACCAATTGTTGTGCAAAGAACGGCGCAAGTGAGCAACCCTTCGTTCCCATACCGTTTAATATGCCTATATTATTATTGGTAGGATGCACGCCCACAAAAGGTTTACGTTCCAGCGTGGCAGGCCGGACCGAGGCCCAATGATCAACAATTGTAAAAGGCATTTTTATAGTTTGTTTCAACCAGCGTTCTGCAAACTGGTAAAAACCATCCGTTGGTTTGTCATCTTCAAATTCCCATAAATAAGTAGAACCCAGCCAGAAAATATTTTCATCCCATGGGACAAGACTATAACCTTTCTTAATAATATGCGTGGTTTTAAAACCTGGAATTTCAACTAATAGTATTTCTCCTTTGTTAAGCCCATAAGGCAGATTAGGGAAAAATAAATTATTAAAACCTGCAACGCCATCGCAAAAGATAATTTTGCTGGCGCTGATATTTTTATATTCAACAGAATTCTCTTTTGCAACCAATTGTGATGCATCGAAATGTTCATCCAGCAATTGGCTGCTATCAATTAGTTTTTTTCGTTGCCTGTTTAACAGCGTTATAATGTCTATTAGGTAGGCAGGCTGAATAATGCCGTATCCGAAATCGTAATTTATGTAGGGCAGCCAATCGTTTTCATTTGGAGGTAAAGAAAGAAATTGTTGATCTTTTTCATACCGATCCGTAAAAGCCAACCGCATTTGCGGCGTAGCAAAACAATCAATGATCGGTTTCTGAAAAATACAATTGATACCCAACGCGGCACCCAGCGACTGATATGCTTCCCATGCAAATGGCATCAGATCGTCTATCATCCAGGTCTTGACAACCCGCCTGCCCGTAACAGGGTTAATGATACCAGATGCACATTTTGATGCAGTAAAGGGTTTGCTTTCATCAATAACAATAAATGACTGATTGGCCTTTTGTAATTCCCAGCTTAGAAATGTTCCGCATATCCCCTGGCCAACAATAATATAATCTACCTGCATGCTGCAAAAATAGCGGTTATAAACTACCGTAGTCTTGGAAAACCTTGATGTTTGGGATTGCCTGAAAAAAACTACCGCAGTCTCAAAGGCCGTGATGGTTGGGATATCAAAGACTACGGTAGTTTTACACTATTTATTATCCTCAACGTTTATACGAATACCTTCACTATGACTTGCAAATTCTGGCGCATACATACATTGAATAGTAGTTACACCATTACTGAAATTACCCGTATGTGTGACAAATAATGGATATTCAAAAACGTAGGTGCCCTTTGGTAACCAGCCGAAAAAGAAATTGGTACTGGCATCTTTTGTACTCTCGTAGTAACCAAGTCCGCCCTGCCATTTATAGCCGCTTAATACATTCACGGGTTCCAGGCAACTGCCACGCATATCTTTCATGTGTACGTACTCCATATCGCGATCCACGCGCAGTTCAATGCGCACTTTAATTTTATCACCCACTTTAACGTAGCCATTTTCAGCAACAGGCTCCAGCACCGGACCTTTATCGGTATTGCGTTCAACAAATAATTTCTTGCTGAGTTGCAAAGGCGTTATAGCTGCAGTTATTTTATCCAGCTGTTCAAAATATTGCCAATATACGGCACCCCAGGCAGGCTGCGACGTTACCTGATTTTGCGGGCTGGCAATTTTTACGGTAATTTCTCCCATAGCAGGTTTTACAAATCTTCCTTCAATGGTTTGTTTAAAATATCCGGTACC
>JBDUAY010000562.1:0-3408 GCA_040004415.1 Bacteroidota bacterium
CTCCTAACCTTAGTGGGTCTGTTGCTGCTTACCAGGCTGCAAACCTTTATCCTGCAGTTGCCGGAAACAGGCTGACCGCAATTCACACAGAAATGTTCATCCTGAATGCTTCTACATTAAACGGTTTTGAAGGATGGGCCAATTACCGCAGAACAGGCTTACCTGTTTTAATACCTACCAACTATCCCGGTAATGCAACTGGCGGAACCATTATGCGCCGTTTGATTTATCCGGTATCCGAACAAGGTCAGAATGTAAATTATAAAGCTGCTGTGGCGGCACAGGGCCCGGATTTGTTTACGACCAAAATGTGGTGGGACAAATAATAAACAAGTAATAAATAACATTTAATTGTAGAGAAGAAAGGGAAGATAAATTAATTTTATCTTCCCTTTCTTAATGGGGGGATTCTATGCGGATTATTTGCGCTTTAATGCTTACGTTCACCAGTTATAATTGTATAGCTCAACCGCTGTTTACGTTATTACCTGCCCAAAAAACAGGCATTCACTTTCAGAATACCATCACAGAATCAACAGACCACAATGTACTGGCGTACGAATATTTTTACAATGGCGGCGGGGTAGCAGCAGGCGATCTTAATAACGACGGATTGCCCGACATTGTTTTTACCTCCAACATGGATCAGCCAAAAGTTTATTTTAATAAAGGCAATCTTAGTTTCGACGATGTTACCAGCAAGTCTAAAGTAAGAGCCAATGGTTGGAAAACAGGGGTGACCATGGCCGATGTAAATGCAGACGGCTGGTTGGATATCTACATTTGCCGCTCCGGAAACGGCGACGATGACAGCCGCCGCAACCTTTTATTTATCAATCAGCAAAACGGAACATTTAAAGAAATGGGGGCAGAATATGGCGTTGATGACAAGGGCCATTCCACCCAAGCCGTTTTTTTTGATTATGATAATGATGGAGATCTTGATTTATTTGTGTTGAATCATTCAACTAAGAGATACCGCAACTTTGATGTTGCCTGGATGAAATCATCGCGCGACAGCCTCGCAGGCGATAAATTATTCAGAAATGATAACGGGCATTTTACAGATGTATCGGCCGATGCCGGTATTATTGGTAATCCTATTTGTTTCGGACTGGGTGTTGCTGTAGCAGACTTCAACCGCGACGGCTGGCCCGATATGTACGTGTCGAATGATTACGATGAAGATGATTATCTCTACATTAACCAGCACGATGGCACATTTAAAGAATCACTTTCTTCTTACATGGGCCATACCTCAAAATTTTCTATGGGGTGCGACGTAGCAGATATCAACAATGATGCAATGAGTGATCTCCTAACGCTGGATATGCTGCCGGAAGACAATCACCGCCAAAAATTATTAAAAGGTGCAGATGGGTACGATTATTTCCAGATGCTGTTGAGAAACGGTTATTATTACCAGTATATGCGCAATATGCTGCACCTGGCTACAAAAAACAATGACCAGGTAGAGTTTAGTGAGATTGCACAACTGGCTGGCATTTCTAATACAGACTGGAGTTGGTCGGCCTTGTTCGGCGATTATGATTTAGATGGCTGGCAGGATCTTTTTGTTACCAACGGCTACATGCGCGATTATACCAACATGGATTACCTGAAATATATTTTACCAGACGAAATGAAGAAAGCACGTGCCGCTGGTACGGAACCTGATTTGTATGGTATCGTAAAAAAAATGCCTTCTTCTGAAGTAAAAAGTTACCTGTATAAAAATAACGGTAATCTCACTTTTGAAAACGTGACACAGCAATGGGGCATGGGTTTAACTTCTCTTTCTCACGGTGCAGCCTATGCGGATTTAGACAATGATGGAGACCTCGATCTTATCGTTAATAACACCAACAAACCCGCTTTCATCTGGCAAAACCATGCAGAAGATTTGAAAAATAATTATTTGAAGATCAGGTTTAAAGGCGGTGAGAAAAATACATTTGGCATCGGCACAAAAGTGGTTGTATCTGCGGCTGACGGATTTAAACAATTGCAGGAGCTTGAACTCACGCATGGTTTTGAATCTTCTGTTGAACCTTGCTTATTTTTTGGCCTGGGTAAAAGAAACACCATTACAGTACAGGTGTTCTGGCAAAATGGAAAAACACAAGCCATTACCGGCCAGGCAGTCAACCAAACAATTGTACTTGATCAAAAAAATGCAGTTGACAATATTGAAAAAGAAAAAATAACACCTGCATTATTTACGGAGATCATAAACGACAAGCCTTTATTTACGCATGTTGAAGACGATTACAATGATTTCAAACGGGAGCCGCTGTTGCCGCACCAGTTTTCAAAAAACGGACCAGCGCTTGCATCGGGCGACGTAAATGGCGATGGTAAAACTGATTTTTTCGTAGGTGGAGCAAAAGGTCAGCCGGGCACTATTTTTATTAATGAAGGGAACGGGAAATTTACGGAGCAGGCCTCCCCGGTATTTGCAGAACACAATTCTTTTGAAGCGGCGGATGCGGTGTTTGCAGACTTTGATCATGATGGGGATTTGGACCTGTATGTGGTAAGCGGTGGTAATGAAGCCAATTTCCAGGATCATATTTATTGGAACGATGGCAAAGGAAATTTTACCTGGAAAACAGGTGTACTGCCGCCAACTGCATCTTCTGGTGGCACTGTGGTAGCATTTGATTTTGATGGCGATGGCGATCTGGATATTTTCAGGGGCGGGCAGGTAAGCACTGGTTCATACCCGTTAGCACCGGTTAGTTATTTGTTTGAAAATGATCATGGGGTATTTAAAGACGTAACACCCGCTTTCTTAAAAAATATAGGCATGATTAGCAGTGACGCAGTTGCTGATATTAATAAAGATGGTGCAAATGATTTGGTGCTTGCCGGCGAATATATGCCCATCACTATCTTGTACGGGACAAAGGCCTATCCATATTTTACAGCATCTGCTGTAAAGATCATTCCGCATTCTACCGGCTGGTGGAGCCGCATTAAAATAGAAGATATAAATGGTGATGGCGAACTGGATATTATTGCCGGTAATCACGGGTTAAACAGCCAGATGCGGCCAACCACGTCACAGCCGGTAACGGTTGATGCACTTGATATTGACAACAATGGCTCTGTAGAAGCGATTATCAGTTATTATATACAAGGCAAAAGCTATCCCATGCCAACGCGGGATGAATTGCTTGATCAGTCCCCTTCATTAAAAATAAAATTCCCTACTTACCAGGCATATTCAGATGCTACTATAAAAGATATTTTTACAGCTGATCAATTAAAAAAAGCAACGCACCTGGAAGCAGAAGAATTCAGATCGGGCATTTTTATAAATCGCAAAGGCGATTTTCATTTTGAACCTTTTGTTAACGAAGCACAGGTATTTCCCGTACGTGATTTTTTAGTGGCGGATTATAA
>JBDUAY010000563.1:0-3401 GCA_040004415.1 Bacteroidota bacterium
CAAATTCACGATTATGCCTACACGCATTTTCATGATAAGAAAAACGGAGAATGGTTTGGATATTTGCATCGTGACGGCACCATTGCCCAAACAGCAAAAGGAAATTTATTTAAAGGGCCTTTTCATTTGCCAAGGCAGGAATGGTATTGCTGGAAATTGTTGGAAGATTGAAAAAATATCCTTTGTAAAATAATTTTGTCATAATCAACTTCTTTTCATGAAACAAAAAAAAAGTATCAATTATTTATTTCTGCTGATGGTAATTTTTGCATCAGCTTGTTCACCTAAAATCATAACCAATCCTTCTCAGGAAGGCAAAATGGAACCTGTTATGATTTATTCAACTATACCTTTATTAAAAGGGATGCCTTTTAACTTCGCAAATTTGCTGCAAGTATATGTACCACAGGGTCGGCAAATCAACTATCGGAGTTTTCAAATACAGTTGGATGAAGAAGCTGTTAAAGCGATAGAAAAAATTGACATCCTTGTGAGGGATGATTTAGAAAAAGGGTTTCTTAAGGGAGCCACTATTTATGCAAGCGTTTCTTCATTATCAACTACAACCAATGTTCCTGTTGACATTCCTTTAAAGCAAGGATGGAACAATATCTACCTTAGTATTGTATTAAAAAAGGATGCAGATATAGACAAGAAAATATTTCTGCGTGTTAAAAGCGTTACTGCATCGAATAATGATGTGTATCAAATAAAAAAATCAATTGTTCCTGATGGTCGCAAGCCCGATTATAAAAGAAGAATGGGTATTGTTGTTAGAAAAGCATGGGATGACAGTGTGCATACTTACCGTATTCCGGGCGTGATTACAACGGATAAAGGAACATTGATTGCCGTGTATGATATCCGGTATAAAAACAGCGGCGACCTCCCCGGCGATATTAATGTGGGTATGAGTCGAAGTACAGATGGCGGCCACACATGGCAACCCATGAAAGTGATTATGGCCATGGGGCCGCCACATGAAAATAATGGTGTTGGCGACCCGTCTGTTTTGTTTGATCCGGTTACAAAAAAATTATGGGTTGCTGCTTTATGGAGCAAGGGAAACCGATCTATTGCAGGTTCTAAACCCGGCTTATCTCCCGATATTACCGGCCAGTTTGTATTGGCAAGCAGTGATGATGATGGCCTTACCTGGAGTACTCCTGCCAGTATTACAGCGCAGGTCAAAAACCCCATCTGGCATTTATATTTTAATGCCCCTGGCAATGGAATTGCTATGCAAAACGGTACATTGGTTTTTCCCTCACAGTATTGGGATGAAACAACAAATTATTCTTCAGTAGGCATTCCACATTCGTCTATCATTTACAGTGAAGATCATGGAAAAACATGGAAAAGCGGCACCGGTGCCAGATCTAACACAACTGAAAGCCAGGTAGTGGAAACCACCCCCGGCACATTGATGCTGAACATGCGTGACAACCGGGGCAAGGTCAGGAGTATTGCCACCACAACAGATATGGGAAAAACATGGGTGGAAGATTTTTCATCTTACTATGTATTGCCAGATCCGATTTCTATGGGAAGTTTTATAAAAGCAAGGGTAAACGTAAAAGGCAAAATGAAAGAGGTATTGTTTTTCAGTAATGTGGCATCTCAAACGATCCGCCAGCTTACTACTATTAAAGCAAGCCTCGACCTTGGTAAAACATGGTTGCCCAAAAACCAACTCTTGATTGATGAAAGGACAACTTTTGGTTATTCTGCATTGACAAAAATTGATGATAATACCATTGGCATCTTGTACGAAGGCGACAGGGATTTGTATTTTGTTCGAGTGCCTGTAAAAGATATTATTAAATAAACAGGAGGCATATGACTTTTTTGATCTGCAAAACGTCAGTACCTATCTTTTCATGGTTTCGAGAAATGAAGTTTAATGGGTTGAATGCTTTGGGTATTTTGTTTTGAGTATTCCTGTAGACGTAATCTAGGGTTGCTGCGAATTTGTGAAAAAACAGCTATCTAAAAATTCAATTGTTGTATTTTACGAAGCTGAAGGCTATAAGGAAATAAGATTTGTAGCACTGAAATGGAAATGAATGTTTTATAAAAAGTTGAGGTCTTAGTATAATTTGTCAATAATTGCAATAGTATAAAAAGTTTTAAAACAATAAATGAAAAAATGAAAGACCCAATGTTATTAATAGTTTGTTTAGTCGTATGCTCCTGTTCAAAAAAGCTTGATGCCAATGTAGTTCCGCCACCTGCGCCGCCGGTCAAAACCTGGAATATTATATTTGAGGATCAGTTTAACTCGGCCGGAAGTTTCGACAATAATAAATGGTCTTACTGTTCGCGCAACAATGTGGCGTGGGCAAAATTCCTGACTAACTCAACAGACAATGTTTCAGTGGACGGCAATAACTTGGTTTTAACAATGGACAATAAAGTTATTGCCGGAGATAATGTCGCTTATCATTCAGGAGGAATTGAAACGAGGAATAAATTTAAGTTCACGTATGGAAAAGTTGAAGTTAGAGCAAAATTTACTCAAGGAGCCGGCTCCTGGCCGGCCATTTGGATGATGCCGGATACGCCGGTTTATGGGGGCTGGCCCAATAGCGGTGAAATTGAC
Source organism: Bacteroidota bacterium (assembly GCA_040004415.1). Taxonomy (GTDB): domain Bacteria; phylum Bacteroidota; class Bacteroidia; order Chitinophagales; family Chitinophagaceae; genus JACMLD01. Next base: position 2,603 of record JBDUAY010000563.1, read on the forward strand.
ATAATGGAGCATGTTAATAATGAAAACGCAATTCATCAAACCATTCATAACGGCGCTGTAACCAATTCTAACGGAGTAAGTTCAGTGACGAAATCTTCAAACTACAACTCCACCGATTTCAATATTTATGGCATTATCTGGACCGAAAATAAAATAGAATTTTACGTAAACGGACTAGTTGAAAATACGTATACTAAACCCCTTAACGCGACAAGCGCCGAATGGCCTTTTGACAAGCCTTTTTATTTGATATTGAATCAATCGGGCGGCGCAGGATGGCCAGGCCCTATTGCAGACAACAAACTGCCTTTTCAGATGCAGGTTGATTGGGTGAGGGTTTATCAGTAGGGGCTGTAACGCGAAATAAGAAAATGACGGAAATAAAAAAAAATAAACAATTATTTTTACTCAATGAAATACTCACTTCTATCAATTCTGTGTTTGCTATGCTGCGTTGCACAAGCGCAAAAAAATAACTATGCAATTATTTCACCAGCAGATTCAGAAGCGGATATCATCCGTAAAGCAGCCAATGTGGTTCCTTCTCCAAGGCAGCTGAGATGGCAACAATTGGAGCTCACCGCTTTCTTCCATTTTGGCGTAAATACTTTTACCAATCACGAATGGGGCGATGGAAAAGAAGATCCCGCAATTTTTAATCCAACGAAACTCGATGCCAATCAATGGGTAAAAGTGGCTAAGGACGCAGGTTTTAAACAGGTAATTCTTACCGCGAAGCATCACGATGGATTTTGTTTGTGGCCAACAAAAACAACGACGCATTCTGTAAAAAGCAGTC
>JBDUAY010000156.1:0-11475 GCA_040004415.1 Bacteroidota bacterium
GCCATGGCACGTGCGTAATGATCGCTGCATTCAATTTCATTGTACGGATTTCTTTTTGCAGCATGATATCGGTCATGTATAGCCCGCGTTAATATAAGTGCTTCATCCGTCATTCCCTCGGCCATCATGTGTGCTGCTACCTGGTGCTCAAAGCCGCTCATGCATTCATGAAAATAGCCCAGCTGCCAGGTAACATTTTCACCGTATGGTTTTGGTTCATTGTGCGGATTGGTATTCATAACCATGCCTCCATCGCCCTCCAATGCATACGGCCGCCCGCCCGTATGTGTTTTTATATACGGTCCAACATCCATCGTAAAATTATATTTCCATAAAGCGCGCAGTGCCGACAATGTTTTTTCTTTATCCCACAACCTGCCCAACCCTGCCTGGAAAGCCCAGCTTTGGCCGTACACCTGGTCTATATGACAAGTGTTGTAGGAACCCAATTTTTTTCTCCCCTGAACAGCATCCGGGCGGTGAATAAAATATTCTCCATTGAATAGTTTCTCCGGCATATTTTTATTTCCCTTCTCAACATATTCATTACATGCCTTTGCAAAACTATCATCGTGCATTTCTGCCGCCATTTGTCCGCCTGCTTTTGCAGCAGCAATACAAAGACCGGCAATCCAGGCTATTTCACCTTCCCACACAGCATCCAGTGTATTTTCCATCGGTGTATCTGTAAGGCCGTCACCATTCTTGTCCTGTGCCAGCATAAAGCGGACTGCTTTTTTTATATTGGTCCAGTTTTTTTGCAGAAAACTGTTGTCAGCGCTCATCTGGTGTTCCCGATAAATACGGAGGATTGTTCCTGCCTGCCCGTCAATGGCTGGTCGTTTTTCATCTTCACCCCTGAACAGAATGCCCCCGTCATCCAGTAATGCAATACCTAAATCAACGCGCTCGCGGGTATCCCGTTCAAGCGATGGAAATATTCTGCCAAGCGCTTGTGCATATTGCCATACATGCGTGCAGGTTCCTTCACAAGCGCCCACGCCTTCCCAACCCCAGAAACGGCCCGTTTGAAACCGGTACGTATTGGCGGTAGAAATGGTGCCAATATTAATAAAAATTCTTTCAAGTAACCAGTGCGGAAGCGTTGAATCTGTCCACGTTTGCTGCCATAAAAAGGTGTTGGACTGCAATGAATTAAAATTGCCGGCGATATATGTCATTACTTCTGCCGCATCCTTAAATCTTTTTCCATAATAATGACCGGCCTGCGCATCCGCCACTAGTTTTTTAATTTTGTTATTTACGTTGGCAAAGTGCCAGCTAATGACAAAATCTGTTCTGAAAGATTTAGCTGGTTGAATGGTTTCGGTTGCTGCAATACTCCCAATTAATTTGCCGGAAGGAATTTGTTCTGAAACATTTTTGTTGCTTTCTGAAAATGCTGTGTTGCCAACGGCATAAGGATTGAACGATGTGTTTACAGTTCCTTTTTTATTAATAAGCGCTATGCACATTGTTCCGGCATCGGGCAGGCTGGCTGCATCTGTTAGATTTTTATAGGTTGAAACGATCCCTTCATAATTATTACCCTGCACAATTGTATTTTGTTTTAATCCCTCTTCATCTTTGCCGCTAATTTTATTTGCACCGTTTTCCTGCCAGCCAATAATCGTGGCTTCAATTTTTTGTGCGGATTTATTTTCGATCGTAATACTAAAAAAAGTCGCTGGCAACGCTGAGTCTTCTGCGTTTAACGGGATAAAAAAGCCACCTGCCTTTAAAATAATTTTTACGGGAAAATTTTTACTGCTATACGTAACGGTCGCAAAAGGATAAGTGGCCTCAAAGCTTACTTCATCCCAATCTTCTTCTTTTAATTCTTTAATAATTGTCGAACCATGATGTGTAATTTTTACTGCAAAACCCTGCTCCAGGACCCTTTTATTTGAGGCTATCGCCGGCTCTATATAATTGGCACCGTCGCGCGACAATATTGGTCTTTCTTTATTTCCATCGTTCCATAAAACTGTTTTTGGATCAACACCTTCGCGTTCATCATTGAAAATGCCCCAAAGCCACAAACGGCCGTCTCCACCTAAGTAGACAGTACCACTGTGCAGTCCGCCAGCCGGCATGCCAATATATTTGAGTTCGTTTTTACTTTTTAAATAAGTGCTGGCTGCGCCGCGGTTATACAATGACTTTATCCATTGTGCGTCTATATTTTTGTTTGCAGGAATATTGTGCAAAGGGTAATCACTGCCAGCAGCAGAAACGGCCGCTTCTTTGGCCCAGACCGGTAAAGAAATAAATGCCGCAGTAGTTAAGGTGCATTGCTGTAAAAAAATACGCCGATCTATATTTTTTTTCTTCATTGTACAACTATAAATGGTAAACAATCGTGGCTGGGAGCTGTAAAATACAAAAAAGCTGGTTGATATAACCGGATAACATCGTTTATAAAATAGATAAAGGTAACCCGCTATTATGCCCGTTAAACTTTCTGCGTAAACTACCACTAATTAAAGATGTATGTGCAGATGATTCGCCTAAATAAACTGGTTGCAGTACAGGATACAATAAAAAGATTAATTCTGTTGGGCCTGAACAACAGCAACGGGTGGTTGATATGGAAACTTCTGGCGCAGTTTTGCTTTCATAATTTTACCAAAAGGAGCCTCGATATAAAAAGTGATAAAAGATGCCAGCAATAGTACCACCGGCAGCGCTACACAAATGGAAGACAGCCAAAAACTCATATGCCATTTCTCCATGCAATAAGGAATAATATAATTAATGGAAATATTCTGGTGGATCAAATACAATGCAAATGAAATCTTACCCAAAAAAAGCGTAACCGGGTTAATAATGAATTTTAATTTGTGGTTAACAAAAAGAATAAATATGCTGAAAAAGACAGACAGCATCATAATGTACTGCAGCTGGCTAATAAACCATTTTGAACGGCCCGCAACATAAAACAGCATTACCTGGCAAACAAAGCATACGGCCAGGATGAGGTAATCTGCCAGGTGGTTCGCTTTGATCGTGTATATTTTATAAAAAATTGTTCCTGCAAAAAATAATGGAATAAACTCCAGCACGGGTATCGACTTTATAATTGGAATAAAGTGACCGGAATAAGCAGATACAGCAGCTGCAATGCTAACGCCAAGACCAATTTTATTTAAATGTTTCAGCCATTTAAAATGAAATAAAAATAATATGCCGATATAAAAAAGCATTTCGGTAATCATAGTCCAGTAAGGACCATCAAGATCGGGCACCCTTAAATAGTATTGGAACATGGTCATATTGGCGAGGTAAGTTCCCCATGGAATTTGTGCAGCCAGGCCAGTTGTAAATAGTGTGCTGATTATTACAATGATGAAAGTAAAAGTAACGCAGGTCCAGTAAGTTGGGTAAAGCCTGCTTACACGATTAATAATAAAGTCAGTACTTCTTGTAATTTTATTTAGGCTCATAAATATTACAAACCCGCTGATAATGAAAAATAAATCTACGCCGGTAGTGCCCAAAATAAAGCCCAGGTTGGCTTCGGGTCTTCTCCAGGTAAAATGAAAGAAAACCACCATTAAACTGGCTACTCCCCGCAGGGCATCCAGTTCCTCGTACCGGTGTGTTTTAGGGGCAGGGTTCATGCGACTTTCTTTACCTGGATTGTTTATTGTGGTTTTTAAAACGGTTGATACAATTTATTTAGTATGTCTGGTAATTTTAAATATAGTGTGCGGGGTATTTTAAAATATTGAATAGTAATAGAATACAGCTGGTATCTCCAGCTGTTCCAAGCCTGGTTTACCTGCACAAAATAACTTTTAATTTCTACTTATCTGATAATTTATACCCTGCTTTCAGGCAATGGTTATAAAGTAAAAAATCCGGCATGTGCTGCCGGATCTTTTTATAGGGTTTTTTCATAGATCTCTAATTGGTGGTATCTCTTTTGTACTGCAGCATCCATTCGTATATATTCTTTCCATTGCATTCTTTAGTTGCCGGATTGGTAGCTTTTGTCCAGGCATCATGACCGCCACTTGCCCAAATTGTTTTCATCGCAGGTGTGGTTGGATTGAATGAATTTACATTGGCTACATTGTTGATGGTGGTAACAGCAACTACTGTACTGTCATCACTATTATGAAATGCCCATACAGGGAGATTGGCCCTGGCAATTGCGCCTGCCTGGTCTTTAGAAGGCCATGATGCACCACTGATGGGCACTACAGCAGCTACACGGCCAGGATAAGCAACTGCATAATCCCAGGTGGCACCACCGCCCATACTTAAACCTGCAACATATATTCTTGACTGGTCAACACGGTAATGCGCAATAGCATAATCAATCATCGCATTTACATCTGCTGCCTGCGGCCATGATTTAAATTGTGGATTGATAACAATGAATGAATAATTTGTACCGTTTACACTAAACTGTGGCGGAAAAGTATGCTGACTTAACAATTTGGGAACTGCGTTTACTAGTAACCGTGATAGGTCGGTTGTGCCATTACCCACTTCACCAACACCGTGTAAAAAAACAAGTAAAGGATATTTCCTGGTAGTAGAATCATAACGGGCCGGTAAAGCCTTATAAAATCCGCCAATTGAAGCGCTTACATCTGCGGTAACTGCAGTTTGGATTGCTGGTGCTGTTTCCGGAACATTATTAGCCGAAGTGGCCGCAGACATGCTGCTTTTTTGACAACCTGCCAACACGATGGCGGCTGCGCATACAGAAATGGTAAACCGGAGAACAGTTTTCATGGTATGGATTTTTTATACAACGGATTATGAACCGTATTATTTTCCGGCATACAGGCTATCTCTGCCAATAGTGGTTTTACAACAAAGAATACGTGTTTTTGCCATCAGCAGCATAGTAATATGCCTGTACTAAGAATATCGGGCAGGTATTTTCAAACACTGTACCGTGTTTTATTAGTAAAAAGTTAAAGGAAATTTTTTAGTTTAACCCGGTCCATTGCCAGGCAACTGCCGTATATCGCCTCCATGCGGATTTTAGCGATCTGAAAATGCAAAAAAGATTTCCCGTGACGCTATGGTTCAGCGGGAATCTTCGAACTAAGAACCGGTTGCGGCAGTGTCATCCTTTGGCTCCAACTTCATTTTTACCAGGACTTTATCGATGCGTTGCGCATCCATATCAACTATTTCAAAATCAAAAATGCGCCAGGTTAATTTTTCACCGGTTGTTGGTATGTGTTCCAGCTCATGCAATATAAAACCAGCGAGGGTATCAAAATCATGTTCACCTTCATTCATCCATTCTGTTTTTTCAAAACGGGTAAGAAAATCATAAAACGGAATTTGCCCGTCTACCAGGTAAGAACCGTCTTCGCGTTCTGTAATTTCATAATCGGGCATATCGGGCTCGGGCAGATCACCCACTATTGCTTCTAAAATATCATTGAGTGTAATTAAACCAAGCATTGTTCCGTATTCGTCAACAACAAAACAACAATGGGCCCTTAACTCTTTAAATTTTTCCAGCACCTGATAGGCAGAATTATTTTCCGGAACAAACAATGCAGGTTTCATGATGTCTTTGAACGGCGTATCATCACTGCTCACGTATAAATCTTTAATAGAAACAATGCCTTTAATATTATCGATATCAACATCACAAATTGGATAAACAGAATGCGGTTGTTTATCAATTTTATCGCGGATGGCATCTTCATTATCATTTAGATCAAACCAGGTAATATCGCTGCGGTGTGTCATCAGCGAAGTGATATTGCGATCGCCCAAATGAAAAACCCGTTCAATAATTTCCTGCTCGGCTTCATCTATGGCACCCTGTTCTGTTCCTTCACTGATGATGGCTTTTATTTCATCTTCTGTTACAGATTCATCTTTTGGTCCCTTTAAATTAAAAAGCTTAAAAAATATATTACTCGTTTTATTAAGCAACCATACAATAGGATGCGTAAGCGAAGCAAAAAAGATCATGGGGCGCGCCACCAGCCGGGCAATGCGCTCTGATTTTTGCAAACCAATCCTTTTGGGTATCAATTCGCCAAAAATGATGGATAGAAATGTTACGATAACAACAATAATAGTAGTGGAAATAGTACCAGCATAAGGTCTGAAGACATCGATTTTTTCTACCACTGGCTTCAGGTAAACGCCAAATCTTTCGCCTGAGTAAACGCCCGTTAATATAGCGATGAGTGTAATGCCGATCTGTGCCGCGGACAAAAAGAGATCCGGGTTGTTAGCAAGATCCAGGGCAATTCTTGCAAGTTTATCGCCCCTTTGCGCCAGGTTTTCCAGCCTTGATTTTCTTGCCGAGACAAGCGCAATCTCAGACATTACAAATAAACCATTTAATAAAATAAGAAAAAGCAGTAAAAAAACATCTATCATCAGGCTCTTTTATTTTGTAAACTAATTAATCCTGCGTAATTATTGAAAAATACTGCAATAATATAGCCTATCCCGCAGCCCAGTAAAGCGCCGGAGATTACATCTATTGGATAATGTACCCCCACATACACCTGGGCAAAACAGATAATGACTGCCCATGCAAAGAAAAGGTTGATCCACGCAGAAGTATATTTTTTTAAAGTCATTACAAAGAACATGGCCAGTCCAAAATGGTTGGTGGCATGGGAAGAAGTGAAGCTGGAACTGTGCGGGCAATAATTGACCAGGATCCTTATCTGGCCTGCAAAAGCGGGGTTTTGACAGGGCCTTAACCGGAAAATATATTCCTTGATTAAATGACTGCTTACCAGGTCGCACAGGCCAACTGTACAGATAACAAAAATCATCCAGCGCCAACCCCGTTTCCCGAAATTAATGGCAGCAAAAACCACCATAAATAAATATAGTGGTATCCAGATATTCGATTCCCGTAAAAAAGGCATCACGGCATCAAAAAAATTATTTGCAAGATTATTGTTAACAAAGAAGAAAAGCTTCCTGTCAAATGCATCAATGCCGGTAAACCAATTTGCGTTTGTCTGCAAAAAAAACATGCTGCAAAAGTAATCAGTAAAGTTGAGTGTTGATTTTAAAGTATTTTGCAGCAGATTTCAACCATTATGCATACCATACCCCGTCTGATCCGCTGGATTGTTGCTGTAGCGCTGTTTTTTTTTATACTGATGTTTTTACTGCGGGTGACGACCTATTTTTATTTTGCACCACCCGCTTTACATATTACTGGTGCCATAAAATCATTCTGGCTTGGGTTCCGTTTTGATGCACGCGAGATTGGTATTGTTTGCCTGCTGATATTAATTTTTGGATCTGTTCCGGCGTTGCACCCATTCGCTGCCAAAGCAGGCAAACGGATAACACTGGCCATGCTGGTTATTTTTCTTGCCTGGCTTATTGTTTTTTATGTTTTTGATTTTTTGCATTTTCGGTATTTACTGCAACGGCTCAATGCCAGTGCACTAAGTTTTTTGGAAGATGCAAAAATATCAGGCAGTATGGTTTGGCAAACCTACCCGGTGATAAAGATTTTGTTGACGATGGTATTCGTATTCATTGTGCTGTTCTGGATCTTACGCATCCTGTATACAAAAACAAATAAAACGCTTTATCGCGGCAGTAAACTAAAAAGAATATTGCTGGGCATTGTTGTTTTTTTGATTTGTGCGCTGGGTATTTTTGGACGGGTTGGGCAATTTCCGTTGCGCTGGAGCGATGCTTTTGATTTGGGCAGCGATTTCCAGGCAAACCTTGCACTAAATCCTTTTCAATCTTTTTTCAGCTCCTTAAGTTTCAGGGCACCTGCTGTTAATGTTGTGGCGGTAAAAAAAGATTACGCAATAATCGCATCTTATTTGAATGTAGCAAAGCCAGATTCCGCAACACTCAGTTACGAAAGAACAATGGCAGCTAAAATAAGTGATTCGGTTTCAGTTAAACCAAATATTGTAATGGTCATCTGCGAATCATTCAGCGCTTATAAAAGTTCAATGTGGGGTAATCCTTTAAACACTACGCCTTATTTTAATGAACTCTGCAAACAGGGTTTGTTTTTTGACAATTGTTTTACCCCTTCATTTGGTACAGCACGGGGTGTTTGGGCAAGTATAACGGGCATACCGGATGTGGTAGAAGGCGGAAACAAAACAGCAAGCCGTAACCCGGCCATGGTAGATCAACATACCATCATCAATGATTTTGACGGTTACAGTAAACTTTATTTTTTGGGAGGAAGCACCAGTTGGGCCAACATCCGCGGATTGCTGTCCAACAATATTAAAGGCCTCCGAATGTATGAGCAGGAAGATTATGCATCGCCCAAAATTGATGTTTGGGGTATCAGTGATCGTAATCTTTTTAAAGAAGCCGCAGGTATTTTAAATAAACAGCTGAAACCTTTTTTCGCGGTGATACAAACCGCAGACAATCACCGGCCCTATACAATTCCAGAAGAGGATTTGAAAGAATTTAAAAAGATAACGCTGCCCGCAGACAGTTTAAAAAAATATGGTTTTGAAGGAAATGATGAGATGAATGCTTTTCGCTTTACTGATTTCTGTTATAAAAGTTTTATTGAATCGGCAAAAAAAGAACCATGGTTTGATAATACCATTTTTATGTTTGTGGGCGATCATGGCATCAATGGAAATGCCGGCAATATGTTTCCTGTTGCCTGGAGCGATGATGGATTAACAAGAAACCATGTGCCATTATTATTTTATTCACCCAAAAAAATAACGCCCCAACGTTTACATTGTCTCGCCTCCCAGGTAGACGTATTGCCAACGCTGGCCGGCCTCGCAAAAATAAATTATACCAATACCAGTTTTGGCCGGGATTTAATGAAGCAATACGCAACAGACAGCGGCAAAAGTAATATCGCTTTTATTTTCGATGCCAATAACCAGGACGTAGGTGTTATTAACGGTACGTGGTACTATACACGCAACCAAAAAGGCAGCCAGGAGAAATTATTATGGACCGATTTTGATAAGAAGGAAAATACAATCAACAGAGATTCGGTCATAGCTGTCAATAGAAAATATACGGAAGCATTTTATGAAACAGCGCGGTATATGCTCCGTCACAATAATAAAAAGCTTTGAGCTGTGAGCGAGACCGCAGGATTACCGTAGTCTTCTTAGTTCAATGATGCATGATATCCTTTGGAAAGAATACGGTAATTTAAGAACAGCATGATTAAACTATCCATCAATTTTACAAATTAACTTTCAACAAATCAACCTTTCAACCAATTAACGCTTCAACTTCTCAACTGCGCTTTCTTCGCAATCATAATTAAACGGGGGGATTTTTTTACGTCGTAACTGCCCAAGGTATAATCGCCAAATACTTCTTGTATTTGCAGGTGATGAAAAGCAAACATGTCATTAAAATCGCCCAGTGTAAATTTGGCGACTTTTTCTGTAAACTCCAGTGGCGCTTCCTGTGAGTAGTCTTCAACAATAATTTTTTTATAGAAATGGGTTTCATCAAACCATTTGGTGAGATAGAAATTAACGCAGTCGATTTCTTTTTCTGATTTGTGTACGAGGTGATCCTCCGCATAATGAACGTTCAGGTAATCGAGTACTAAAAAGCCACCCGGTTTTAAAGAATTGGCGATGGTCCGGATAGCATTGTTGTGTTCACGCTCTGTTCTGAAATATCCAAAGCTGGTAAAAAAATTGAAAGCGTAATCGAAATAATTGATCCAGAACGGAAGGCGCATATCGTGCTGGAAGAAATGTAATTTTTCTGTTTCAAACTGTTTGGCAAAGGTGATGCTCTCTGGCGAAAGGTCGATGCCAGTAACATCATAATTACTTGCGGCGAGTATTTTTGCGTGGCGCCCGCGGCCACAGGCAATATCAATCAGCAATGCATCGGCAGGTGGATGTAAGTGATTAAGCAACAAGTTAATAAAGCTGGCAGCCTCGTGCTCATCCCGGTTAAAATACAATTGATGATAATAAGGGGAGTTAAACCAGTCTTTAAACCATTCTGCAGAAACCATACCCGGAAATTTAATCAAATGTAGCGGTGAAAAACTATATTCAGGGGTATTCAGCGTTCTAAATGTTGATAATTTTAGCTGTTAAATACCAGTTTGCAGTAGCTGCGTATAAAGATTATTATTCTATCTTTATCTGTATAACTTTCTTCCAAATCTTTGAACTGCCGCGTTACCCGTTCTTTAGAAAACCTTATTTTCGCAGGTACAAGTAAACCTTATTACACCGTGGCATTAATCAAGAGTATATCAGGAATTCGTGGAACAATTGGCGGTTACAGCAACGAAAATCTGACCCCTCCCGACGTCGTGAAATTTGCTGCTGCTTATGGCAGTTGGCTTATCAACCAACATAACGGAAAAAAAGTAGTCATAGGCCGGGATGGCCGCATGAGCGGTGATATGGTGAGCAGCCTAGTTAGCAATACTTTGCTGGCGCTGGGCATTAATGTAGTTGATCTGGGCCTTTCTACAACACCCACGGTGGAAATGGCCGTGGTTTGGGAAAACGCGGACGGCGGCATCATCATTACAGCCAGCCATAACCCAAAAGAATGGAATGCCTTAAAATTACTCAATAAAAATGGGGAGTTTATCAATGCCGAAGAAGGCGCCGCTATTTTGCAACTGGCTTCCAAAGGTGATTTTTTGTTTGCCGGCGTTGATAAAATGGGCACCCTGGTAAAAAATACACACACCCTGCAAAAACATATTGACGCAGTGGTTAACTATCCGCTGGTGGATGTGGAAGTGATCAAGTTGAAAAATTATAAAGTAGTGGTGGATGTTATTAATTCCACCGGCGCATTATTTATTCCACCACTGTTAAAAGCATTGGGTGTTGAAGATGTAATTGTATTAAATGGTGAAGTAAATGGAAAATTTGCGCATAACCCTGAACCGTTGCCCGGCAATTTATCACAGCTGAGTTCAGAAGTTAAAAAGCAAAATGCTTCTTTTGGTATAGCAACAGATCCTGACGTGGATCGTCTTTGTTTTGTTTGCGAAGATGGCAGTATGTTTGGCGAAGAATATACCCTGGTAGCTGTGGCAGATTATGTACTGGGCAAAAGAAAAGGCAATACGGTATCCAATATGTCTTCTACCAAAGCTTTGAAAGATATTACGGTAAAGCATGGTGGCGAATATTTTCCTTCTGCAGTGGGTGAAGTAAATGTGGTGAAGAAAATGAAGGAAACAAATGCAGTGATTGGTGGTGAGGGAAATGGTGGAATCATCGTTCCTGATCTTCATTACGGACGTGATGCGTTGATTGGCATTGGTTTATTTTTAAGCGCGCTCGCGCAGCATAAAAATGGTATCAAATCTTTCCGGGCACGCTATCCTGATTATTTTATTTCCAAAAATAAAATTGAGCTGGAAAAGGGTATTAATGTGCCGGCTATTTTTGAAAAAATTCAGACCAAATACAAAAAGCAGCCAGTTAATACAGAAGACGGTTTAAAAATTGAATTTGATAACGATTGGGTGCACCTCCGCACGTCCAATAC
>JBDUAY010000564.1:0-3395 GCA_040004415.1 Bacteroidota bacterium
GCAGATCGCGAAGCACCTGAATTTGTTATTTTAAAAAGCAATGAGGAAGGATACATTACAGCGTTCATTGAAAAACCGAATAAAGAATTATTACCAGAATGGGTGAGCGATACCGGTGATGATATGAAACGTGAGGGCCGCAATTATCTCGCTTCAATGGGTATTTATATTTTTAACCGCAAGCTGATGTTTGATCTGCTGGATGTGGAATATAAAGCAGCGACCGATTTTGGTAAAGAGATCATTCCGCAATCAATTGATAAATATAAAGTGGTTAGTTATCAGTACGATGGTTACTGGACTGATATCGGGAATATTTATTCTTTCTTTGAAGCGAATCTTGGGTTGACCGCAGACATTCCCGATTTTAATTTATTTGATAACAGCAATGCAATTTATACGCGTGCGCGCATGCTGCCACCTGCAAAAATCAGCGGTACAACATTAGAGAAAACAATTATAGCCGAAGGCTGTATTATTAATGCATCCAGGGTAGAGCATAGCGTAGTGGGCATACGTTCACGCATAGGAAATGGAACGACCGTTGTGAGCAGCTACCTCATGGGTAATGATTATTTTGAAACCATTGCCGAAATGGCGCATGCACAACAACATGGTATACCCAATGTGGGGATTGGCAATCGCTGCTACATAAAGAATGCTATTGTTGATAAAAATGTCCGCATTGGCGACGATGTACGCATTAATGGTGGTCCGCATTTAGAAAATAGTGATCATTCTTTGTATACCGTAAAAGATGGTATTGTGGTGATAAAAAAAGGCGCTGTAATTCCAAATGGTTTTGTGATTTAAATTGAAATAATAATTTTTTATAGTAAAGCATTCCGGGAAGCCGGGATGCTTTATTTGTTTTTTATGGTCCCGGGTTTATACCTAAACGACTAATCAATTTCTCCCTGGCCGGTGTTCCACCGACTGGAAAATGCGAACCTGTTTTGCTTCCATGGTTGCACCGGCGACCATCGGTTGCACCGGCGACCATCGGTTGCACCGACGGCGACCATCGGTTGCACCGACGGCTACTGATATTGAAGCCCGTCAGGCTTCTGCGGTCGTGTAACCTTGTCCGTGGCCGGCGTCTCATCGGCTGCCATGAATAGTTTGGTTATATAATTAGTTTCCATTTTGCCGTCATCTGAAAATTAATATTGTTAATGAGATATTCGCTTGCATTTTGGGCTCGCATTATCCACAAGATGGCCGGTGAGACACCGGCCATGGAAAACAAAAAGATCCTTTCAGCAGGAAGTTTTTTTATGTACTTTTATTTACCATGTAAATTTTACATATTACTTTAATTGATTGCTATGTCATCTGCTTTTACAGGTATTAAGCCAAAACTTAGTCTCAGCCAGATTATAAATATGAGCGTTGGCTTTTTTGGTATCCAATTCGGGTGGGATCTTCAGCGCGCTAACATGGGCGTTATCTACAAAAGCCTTGGCGCCCATGAAGATAAAATTCCTTATTTATTTTTGGCAGCACCATTAACGGGTTTGGTTGTGCAACCCATCATCGGGTATTTGAGTGATAAAACCTGGCATCCAAAATTTGGAAGACGCCGTCCATATTTTTTTGTAGGCGCATTATTGAGCTCAATTGCGTTGATAGCTATGCCACATAGTAGCCAGCTTTGGATGGCTGCCGGTTTGTTGTGGGTGCTGGATGTTTTTGGTAATGTTGCGATGGAACCCTTCCGTGCTTTTGTTACAGACAAGCTTCCAGACAGCCAGGTTAACCGTGGATTTATCATGCAGAGTTTAATGATTGGACTGGGTGGAAGTATTGCATCTGCATTGCCTTATATATTGAATAATGTCTTTGACGTGCACAACGTGGCTGCAGAAGGTATTATAGCTGATAATGTAAAAATTTCGTTTTACATCGGCGCTTTTTTCTTTTTCTCTGCCGTGCTGTATACCGTTATTACATCCAAAGAATATCCGCCATCAACAGATTCGGCAGGTAAAGAAAAAGCATCGGAAACAAAGGGCAGTATTATCAATGGTGCCAGGGAAATTATTACCGCCATGAAAAATATGCCGGCAACGATGAAGACGATTGCACTGGTGCAATTTTTTACATGGCCGGGTCTTTTCCTGATGTGGTTTTATTACGCACTGTCGGTGGCCTACCATGTGTTTGGCGCAAAAAGCACGACTGATCCTGTTTTTGGCGATGGTAAAGATTTTGCCGGATTAACACTGGCTTATTACAGTGTTGTAACGGTCGTATTCTCTTTTATTCTGCCATCTATTGCAGACAAACTGGGACGAAAATTAACGCATTCGCTTTGTTTAATTATAGGCGCAATCGGATTGATCTCTGTTGCCTTTGTTACCAATAAAAATATGTTGTTTGTCTGCATGACGGGTGTAGGTATTGCGTGGACAAGTATTATCTCAATGCCCTACGCCATGCTGAGTGGCGTGTTGCCGAAAGATAAAGTGGGCATTTACATGGGCATTTTTAATTTCTTTATTGTGCTGCCCGAAATCATTGCATCATTTGGTTACCCATGGTTAATGAAACATGTGCTGAACAATAATATGCTGACAGCCGTTCAATCGGGCGGTGTACTCATGATTCTTGCAGCAATTATTTGTTTCTTTTTTATTAAGGAGACTAAAGCTGACGACGTAGAAACAGTCAAACTTGAAATTGAAGAACAACGATCTATATAAGACAGACCGCAGATAAATGGCTCAGGAGATTGTGCGATTTTAAGCGCGAATTTTCGCTTCTTTTTTTACCGCGTTGGTTATGTTCTGTCAATCTGGTCTGCGTTTATATCAACATAACAATCCTTAAATCCGTTCAATCCGTGTCATCCGTGTTCCGAAATTATCTGCGAAGCAGAAATAGGTTCTGTTCCGTAATAACATAAAATCATTGAAGATGAAAAAGATTACTGCCTGCGTGCTCATTATATTTTCATTCGCGGCCTCGCGTGCACAAACAATAGCGGTGTATCCCACAAACTGGTGGGTGGATATGAAAAATCAAAAACTGCAGTTAATGCTGCACGGAACCGGCATTGGAAATGCCACCGGTTTTACCATTGGTTACCCTGGTGTAACCATGAATAAAATAACCAAAGTAAAAAATAAAAATTATGTCTTTCTTGATCTCACGATCAATGCATCTGCAAAACCGGGAAATGTTCCGGTTATGGTGCAGGGTGTACCTGGCGTTCCACTGATAAATTATACTTTGCAGGCCCGCCGCACCGGTAAAGGGACTTCTTTTGCACAGGGCGTTACCTCATCAGATTTCATTTATTTTTTAATGCCCGACAGGTTTAGCAATGGCGATGAAAGCAATGATCGTGTAGCCGGCATGAAAGATCAGTCGCTGAACCGCGATTCTATTTT
>JBDUAY010000157.1:0-11424 GCA_040004415.1 Bacteroidota bacterium
CCTGGCACGCAATGAATATCCGGGCACTGATGAAAGATGGAGCGTATACATTGGGACAGAACAGTGTGTTTCCGTCCATGACGTATCCATCGCACACGACGATTGTAACCGGCGTGCAGCCTGCCACGCATGGTGTATACTTCAATTCAATGTTTGAGCCGGCAGGATCGACCGGGAAAATTTATTGGAATGATAGTTCGATAAAATCACCAACATTATGGAAAGCCGTACAGGATAAAGGAATGAAAGCCACTGCTTTGTTCTGGCCCGTTTCTGCGGATGCGCCCGTATCTTATAATATTCCTGATATTGGCAGCATGGGTGAAGCGGTGAGGGCGCAATACAGCAGACCGGCAGGTTTTATCAACACGGTAAAAAAAGAAGTATTTAATGGTGCAGATAAAATTGAATATGGAAGAGATGTGAACGTTGCGAAAATTGCAGCGTATGTTATCCAAAAAGATCAACCCAATTTAATGACGATTCATTTCTTTTCTGTTGATCATGCGCAGCACATGCAGGGCAGGGAAGGAGATTTGGTGAAGGCGGCCGTTGCTGGTGCAGACAGTGGCATCGCCATTATCGTAGACGCATTAAAAGCAGCAAATATCTGGAACAATACAGTTATTATTGTAACGGGCGATCATGGTTTTGTAACGGTAAAGACAAATGTAAATCCGAATGTTTGGCTATCGAAAGCCGGGTTGTTGAATAATGTAAAGACTGGTGACTGGAAGGCGCAATTTTTTACGGTAGGCGGTTCTGCGTGGTTATACCTGAAAGACAAAAATGATACAAAAACATTGCAGCAGGTAAAAGATTTACTCGCCGCGCTACCCGATGATCAAAAGAAATTATTCAGGATAATTGATCGCAAACAGCTGGATGCAATCGGTGCAAACCCCGAAGTGGCATTTGCCATTAGCGGAGAAAATAATACCTCATTGGGAAATGCATTTGTTGAAGAAGTTGTTAAGCCAGGTAAAGGTGGATCGCATGGTTACTTTCCCGACTTCCATGAAATTCAAACTGGCTTTGTAGCCCATGGTCCGGGCATACACAAAGGAGCGGTTATACCGGTGATGAATGAACGCGATATAGCGCCAACTGTTGCAAAATTACTGGGCATAGATTTCCCTTCCGCGGTGGGTAAAATACCTGCAGGATTACTGGCAAAGTGATTTTTTCTGTCTGCATTTGGATTTGTTGGATTGAAAGATTGCTGGATAGCTTCTTATATAAAAAGATATTCTTCCTTTGCGTGTTTGCCTGCCCGGCTTTGTCATCCAGCCGGGCGTGAAAATTGTTTCATTTGGATTTTATTTCTGTGCAGTCGTTTTTGTTTACGATAAAATATTTTGAAGTATGTTGCACACTAAGAAATCACCAAATCTCAAGATCCGGCAATCAGAAATATCAACATGCAAAAGATAATCCACATGGCACTTGTAGTTGCCGATTATGACGAAGCCATAAAATTTTATAGCGGGAAAATAGGTTTTGTATTAATAGAAGATACCGTGCTGAGTGAAACAAAACGCTGGGTGCTGATGCAACCAAAAGGATCGGACGGGGCATGTCTTTTATTGGCGAAAGCGGCTAATGATGAACAAAAAACAAGAGTAGGTAATCAAACCGGCGGACGTGTTTTTTTATTTTTACAAACAGATGATTTTTGGAAAAATTATAGGGATTTCCAGGATAAGGGTGTTGTTTTTGTGCGGGAACCGGTTACAGAAGAATATGGAACCGTGGCTGTGTTTAAAGACTTGTATGGAAATCTATGGGACCTGATAGGAAGGCGCGGTAATTGACAATCCGGAATTAATCATCAGTAATTGGATTTCCTGCAAAGGGCCCTTTGAGTTAATGAAGTGATGCGAAAATTTAAAGCTACATTCCAAATTACAAACCCCCAATTCCAGCTGAACGCTTGCATTGTAAACGTACTATGTATACTGCCAGGCCCACCATATTATTACCAGTTGCAATGGTAATCTCACAACTGTTAACCACTTCATCGGATTATTATAATGAAAGTAATTTATTGTCATTTGAATGTTTGCAGGAAAGACAGCAATTAATAAGGCAATGATTCCCCAGGCTGCTATGGATCTTGTGTATTCGGGAAAAAGCAGTACGCCCAATAATATTTCACATGCACCACTGATATACACCAGCATCAACGGTGATGGCAACCATGGCGGAACAATCCTTATATAACCCTGCGGTCGCATAAAATGCCAGACGCCCGCTGCAATGTAGAGCAGCCCCATGATGTAAACAGTCAGAACTTTCATATTAATAAATCAATTGGCAAACCTAATTCCAAATTCCCAATACCCAATACCCATTTATGGCCGATTAAAGATAAATTTGCCCTTAAATTATTTTCATTTGAGCGCTACGGTTTTTTTAATTACGCCGCCTTTTACACAATTAAACACGCCTTACCCTGCAACGGCGTATTTAAAAGGTTTTCTTAACACAAAAAATATCAGCGCTTTCCAGGCAGATCTTGGTATTGAAGTTACACTCGGGTTATTCAATAAACACGGACTGACAAAATTATTTGCACAAATACAGCCAGGTACACTATTGTCTGATAATGCAACCCGCATTTTTGCCCTGCGGGATGAATACATCAATACAATCGATGCTGTTATTCAATTTCTGCAGGGGAAAAATCCGACGTTCGCACATCTTATTGCAAAAAGAAATTTTTTGCCGGAAGCATCGCGCTTTGCGCAGGTAAATGATCTTAACTGGGCATTTGGCAGCATGGGTAAACAGGATATGGCTAAACATCTCGCCACGATGTATCTTGAAGACATCTCAGATTTTATTTCAGAATGCATCGATGCACATTTTGGTTTTAGCCGGTATGCTGAAAAGCTTGGCCGCTCTGCCAGTAGTTTCGATGAACTCTACGCGGCACTGCATACGAAATATACGCACATCGATGAAATTTTGATCGGGATCCTGCAAGAACATATTCAACATATAAATCCGAAACTGGTAGCTGTTTCAATCCCTTTTCCCGGTAATTTATACAGCGCTTTTCGTTGCGCGCAATGGATAAAAAAACATCACCCTGAAATAAAAATTGCCATGGGTGGCGGCTTTGCGAATACAGAACTTCGTTCGTTGACAGATGTTCGTGTGTTTGAGTTTTTTGATTTTATTACACTCGATGACGGCGAAGCACCCGTTGAAAACCTGGTAGGTTATATCAATGGCTCAGTACAAATTGAACATTTAAAACGAACATTTATTCTACAAAATGGATCGGTCACATTTATCAATAATAAGGCCGTTAAAGATTATAAACAGGGCGAAGTGGGCACGCCAGATTACAGCGATCTTTTATTAAACAATTATATTTCCGCTATTGAAGTAGTAAACCCCATGCACAGTTTGTGGAGCGATGGCCGCTGGAATAAACTAACGATGGCACATGGTTGCTATTGGGGAAAATGTACGTTTTGTGACATTTCCCTCGACTATATAAAACTCTATGAGCCGGTAGCTGCCGCATTGCTTTGCGACAGAATGGAAACCATTATTGCCCAAACCGGTCAAAACGGATTTCATTTTGTAGACGAAGCGGCACCGCCCGCACTCATGCGCGCGATGGCGATAGAAATATTGAAAAGAAAATTGGTCGTGAGTTGGTGGACGAATATCCGTTTTGAAAAAAGTTTTACGCGCGATCTTTGCCTGCTGTTAAAAGCATCGGGTTGTATTGCGGTTTCGGGCGGATTGGAAGTTGCTTCAGATCGACTGCTGGAACTGATTCAAAAAGGAATAACCGTTGCACAAGTGGCGAGGGTAAACCGAAATTTTACGGAGGCTGGTATTATGGTGCACGCCTATTTGATGTATGGCTTTCCTACGCAGACGGCACAAGAAACAATTGATTCGCTTGAAATGGTCCGGCAAATGTTTAAAAACGGTATTCTTCAATCTGCTTTTTGGCACCAGTTTACCATGACGGCGCATAGCCCGGTTGGATTGGAGCCTGAAAAATTCAGCGTGCAAAAGCAAACACTTGCTATGGGAACTTTTGCCAATAATGATATTGAACATATTGATCCAACCGGCGCAGATCACCAAAGTTTTGCATATGGCTTAAAGAAATCTTTGCATAATTATATGCATGGACTTTGTTTTGATGATCCATTACAGAAATGGTTTGAATTTAAAACACCCAAAACAAAGATCAATCCCGATTACATTGGTGCTGCATTGAAAGAAAATGAACTACTGGTATTCAAGCCATCGGCAAAAATTTTATGGCTGGGGGGTAGCCCTGTCATAGAATATTTTATGCAATCCAAAAATGGAAATCAACGCGAAATGGCAACTATTCATTTTATAACAAAAAAAGAAACACATAAAATTCAGTTGCCGGTCGCGCAGGGAAGATGGCTATTTGACCTATTGCAAAAATTATCTGTTGGTCAGGTAAAAACTTTGGTGCTGCAGGAGGTAAAAAATAATTACGAATCGGCGGGGTTAGAAGACTTTGAACTTTTTTGGGATAACAAGCCGGTGAGTACAATGCATAAATTTGGATTGTTGCAGGTGTAGCACGATTGTTATTTAATTCTTGTTTTCTATTTCCGTGCTCTTCTTTTCCACCATCATATTTTCAATTCTTTTATCAGGTATAAACCAGGTGGCGGCAACTATCACATACAACGAGAATCCCAGCCAGCTGTTCCAAAAAGTTAATGCAATGCCGATGGTATAAATCACCAGGGATAGTTTGCCTTTTTTATCGCGGCCAATGGCGATTGCGATATCAGATTTCGGACCATGCAGCCGTTTGAGTTCCATAGCTAAAATAGTATAGGCAGTGCCAGTCATAAACAATGCCATTCCATAAAGTGCAACCGGCCAGGTAGAAAAATGGTTTTCACCCATCCAGCCGGTGACAAATGGAATAATAGAAAGCCAGAAAAGAAGATGGACGTTGGCCCATAAGACCCTTCCATTTACATGCTGGGCCGCATGCATCATGTGGTGATGGTTGTTCCAGTAAATGGCCACATAAACAAAGCTCCGTACATAGCTGATAAAAACAGGTATCAGCGGTTTTAGTGATGCAATTGTATCACCGTGCGGAACTTTCATCTCCAGTACCATAATCGTTATGATAATGGCGATAACACCGTCACTAAAAGCTTCCAGTCGGCCTTTCCCCATGCTGATTTGTTTAATACGTGATGATTGATACCCGTGCAATATAATTTAAAATGAATAATATAAAGAAGCAGAGAGGCTTATCCAGGCCGCCCTTCACGCTCGTCCAAATGGATTCATCCGGGCTGGAGGCGAAGCCGGTCCAGAGGAAACAGGCCGGAGCGTGGCGTACAAAATGCTTTACTTTTGCCTACAAACAGGATAGTCAATGGCGTATAGCTCAATGGAACAATGTTTACTTGATCTGGAGAAGAATGGGCAATTGGTACGAATAAAGGAAGAAGTGGATCCATATCTTGAAATGGCGGCGGTTCACTTGCGCGCACATGAAGCCGGTGGGCCGGCATTATTATTTGAAAATGTAAAGGGCAGCCGGTTCAGGGCGGCATCCAATATTTTCGGCACGCTTGAAAGAAGCAAATTCATCTTCAGGGATACACTGGCGCTGGTTCAGCAATTAATCAACCTGAAAAATGATCCCGTAAAAGCATTTAAGCATCCCATCAAAAATTTTGCGGCCGGCCTGGCTGGTATAAAAGCGCTCCCACTAAAAAATCCTTATAACAAGCCCGTATTGGCGCAGCAAATAAAAATAGCAGATATACCACAAGTGCATCACTGGCCAAAAGATGGCGGTGCGTTCGTAACACTTCCGCAGGTATATACAGAAGATATTGACAAGCCGGGCATCATGCATGCAAACCTGGGCATGTACCGCATTCAGCTTTCAGGAAACGAGTATGAAATAAATAAAGAAATTGGATTGCATTATCAACTGCACCGTGGCATTGGTGTACATCAAACAAAAGCAAATAAGAAAGGGTTACCATTAAAAGTGAGCGTGTTTGCAGGCGGCCCCCCGGCACATAGCGTAGCTGCTGTAATGCCGTTACCGGAAGGTATCAGCGAAATGACTTTTGCCGGTGTACTGGGCGGTCGCCGTTTCAGGTATTGTTATGAAGACGGGTATGCTATCAGTACTGATGCAGATTTTGTGATTACGGGAGAAGTATATCCCGAACAAAATAAACCCGAGGGGCCGTTCGGCGACCATTTAGGGTATTATAGTTTGCAACATTCGTTTCCATTACTGAAAGTGCATAAAGTATATGCAAAGAAAAATGCCATATGGCCGTTTACGGTGGTAGGCCGGCCCCCGCAGGAAGATACGAGTTTTGGACAATTGATACATGAGATTGCCGGCGACGCATTGCAACAGGAAATACCGGGTTTGAAAGAAGTGCATGCCGTTGATGCATCAGGTGTACACCCTTTATTGCTGGCTATTGGCAGCGAACGTTACACACCGTATGCGCCCGCTAAACAACCGGCAGAAATATTGACTATCGCCAATCATATTTTGGGTACGGGCCAGTTGAGTCTTGCTAAATTTTTATTTATTACGGCTGATGATACTGGCCACTTAAATACACATGATATACAAGCATACTTTCAATACGTACTGGAGCGGATTAATTTAAAACGGGATATTCATTTTTATACGCATACCACTATTGACACACTTGATTATTCGGGCACAGGGTTAAACAGTGGCAGCAAAGTAGTGCTGGCTGCTTACGGCAACATGATAAGAAAACTGGCAACTGATACGCCCGCAATTTTTAGAAATATCCAGGGCTTTGAAAATGCAGCATTGATAATGCCCGGTGTTATAGCACTGCAAACGAAATCATTTACAAACTATGAAAACGCGAAAAAGGAAATGAATATGCTGGACGAAATTTTGTGCAGTAACGGTAATAATTTGGCGGAAACACCTTTTATTATTATTTGTGACAACGCCCGGATGGTAGCCGAAAACCTGCGTAATTTTTTATGGGTCGTGTTTACCAGGTGCAACCCATCACACGATATGTATGGCATTAACAGCTTCACAGAAAATAAACACTGGGGCTGTAACGGTCCGTTGATATTTGATGCCAGGATAAAGCCGCATCATGCACCGCCGGTAGAAAAAGATGCTGTTACAGAAAATAAAATTGACAGGATATTCAATAAAGGAGGAAGTTTGTATGGCAAAGTCGTTAGGCCTGGTTCTGTGGGTAATCATGGTTGATGCATTAAGCGCAGAACAGGCTTTCTTTACTAACCAGGCATGCTGCAGGATGAGTAAAAAAAATGTAAAATCAAGAGGCCCGCAACTTAGCGCTGGTGGTCTTTCGTTCAAAAAAAAATAAATGAAAAAAATATCAGTTTTTATTTTATTGATACTGGCGGGCATAACAGGTTCTGCACAAAAAGGGGCTGTTGACAAAAAAAATTCTAAAGAAAAAAAATTCCCTTTACAATTAGAAAATACTTTGCTCTGGGAAATCAGCGGTAATCATCTTGCCAAACCATCTTATCTTTTTGGAACCATGCATTTGCTTTGTGCTGCAGATGCACAATTAAGTGATTCGCTACGCTTTTCCATTGCCAGCGTTAAACAGATTTATTTTGAAATTGATTTGAATAATATGATGGCGAACGCAATGGGAATAATGAAGGTTATTAACATGAACAACAATATCAAATTGAGTGATTTGTTATCGGCAGATGAGTATGACAGGGTGAAGGATTATTTTAAAAAGAACAGCGTGATGTTGCCATTCAGCATGCTGGAACGCATGAAGCCTTATTTCATTACAGCGCTGATAAGTGAAAGCAAATTTCCGTGCGCGGAAAAAGATGGCATGGAACAAGTGATCATGAAAGAGGCCAAAAAAGATAATAAGCCCACCAACGGACTTGAAACGGTAGAATTTCAGGCGAGTGTGTTCGACAGCATACCGTATAAGCGCCAGGCAAAAGATTTAATAAAGATGATTGATAGTTCTGGCGTAGCGGGTAGCGACAGCAGCGATCTGCAATTGGCTGATGTATACCGCAAACAGGATTTGAACAAGATGCAGGAACTCACGGCTGATGAAGAAGGAATGGGCGAATACCTTGATTTGTTATTGTATAGCCGCAACCGCAACTGGGTTAAAAAAATGCCCGCTATTATGCACGACGCACCAGCATTGTTCGCCGTGGGAGCAGGGCACCTCGGTGGAGAAATGGGTGTAATAAATTTACTACGCAAAGCCGGGTTTATCGTCAGGCCCGTTAAGCACAAGCCGGGATTAGAGATGGAGGCCAATTAGGAAGTGCCTGATGTGAAGATGTCGGATGCCTGATTTCTTTTAGTACAGGGTTACTTAATTATTATCACTATGCCGGGGTTCAAACCCTGATTTCAACTATTGCAAAGCAATATTTCCGTGTATTGCCTTCATGTGAATTTCTACAATCTAAAAAATAGCATAAAAACACTGCCCGTGTACCGCTGTCTCTCCCTGGCTCCGTTGTTCAATTCAGCACCAAAAAGGCCACCGTTTCCGGCAGCCTCTGCTATAATATCTGGCGGCAGGTAAAAAGTCCGGCCGCAGATCCAATTAAAATCTTTCCAGTCCGCTGAAAAAGAAATCGCCTTCAATCCTTGCGTTTTCGTCACTGTCGCTTCCGTGAACAGCATTTTCGCCCAGGGAGGCCGCAAATAATTTGCGAATCGTATTGGCTTCCGCTTTGGCGGGATCTGTAGCACCAATCAATTTGCGGAAATCAGCTACTGCATTATCTTTTTCCAGGATGGCAGCGTAAATAGGCCCGCTGCTCATAAAATCCACCAACTCGCCATAAAACGGCCTGGCCGAATGGACCGCGTAAAATTCACCCGCTCTTTCCCGGCTTAAACTGGTTAATTTTAATGCTACGATTCGGTAACCTTCTTTTATAATTCTATCTAAAATAGCGCCGCCATGTCCTGCGCGGAAAGCGTCTGGCTTAATCATGGTAAATGTTCTGTTGCTCATACAGTCTTTTTTCTTTTGGGAGGCAAAACTAAGGCAAAGTTTTGGGGTTTAAAAGGAGAATGGGAGAATAAAACATGAATAAAAGCCAATAAAATACTAATAATCTTAAATGAGCGGCAAAAAGAGGCAAAATCTATGCTTTTCAAACTGCAAACTTTAATTACCTTCGCGAACGTTTTATGAAACCTATAGCAGAAATATTTCCTTTACTGGCCGGAGAGAAAAAGACGATTGTCATTACGATGCACCAGAAACCAGACCCTGATGCAATGGGTTCTTCGCTTGGGTTATATCATTTATTGACGATGCTTGGGCATCAGGTAACGGTCGTATCGCCTACCAATTGGGCGAGCTTTCTTAACTGGATGCCCGGTTGTCAAAAGGTAATTGATTATGATTACCGCAGGGCGGAAGCTGAAGCTGTATTGCAAAAGGCGGAATGGATATTTTGCCTGGATTTTAATACGTTATCGCGGACCAGGAATATGGCCGTTGCTATTGAGAAGTTGTCCTGCGTGAAGATTTTAATTGATCATCATCAGCAACCGGAATTAACGGCTTTTACCTATGGTATTAGTAATACCGCTAAAAGCTCTACATCAGAAATGGTGTATGATTTTATTGTTGAGAGCGGGAACAAGGATAAGGTTGATGTGGCGATGGCAGAATGTTTATATGCGGGGTTAATTGGCGATACCGGATCGTTCCGTTTTCCTGCAGCAGGTGCGGATGTTCATTTTATGGCAGCGCATTTAAAGCTGACAGGCTTTAACCATACAAAGGTTCATGAAAATATTTACGATAATTTTTTAGAAAACCGGTTGCGTTTTATTGGTATGGTGTTGCTGAACCGTATGGAGATTATGTATGAATATAATACGGCGCTGATAGCCGTATCAAAAAATGATTTGCTAAAGTTTGATATAAAAACGGGTGATACAGAAGGCCTGGTTAATTATCCGTTGACCATCCAGGGTATAAAACTGGCGGCCATTGTAATTGACCGGGATGAAGAACGCAAATGGAGTTTCCGCAGCAAAGGAGATTTCGATACAAATACTTTTGCACGCAATTATTTTAGCGGAGGTGGTCATTACAATGCATCGGGCGGCAAAAGCAGTGAATCGCTGGATAAAACAATTCAGAAATTTAAACAGTCAATTAAGGAAAACGCATCTTTATTACAATAACAAACAATCATGAAAAAACAATTTGTTTATTTTTTAGTGTTTTTAACCGTAGCAGCTGTATCATTTACGTCCTGTAAAAACAGTGCTGATTATAAGAAAACCAAAAGTGGTTTGATGTACAAAATTTTTAGCGACAGTAAAGATTCGGTTGTTAAGGCCGGTAATATTCTGAAGTTAAATTTTACGATAAAAATAGGCAGCTCAGATTCTGTGTTGCAGACTTCTGTAGGGAAATCACCGCTGTTTGTTCCGTTTCAGGCAGATGTTCCGGCAGATGCTTATTCGCCCATTGAAGTTTTTAGCATGTTACGCAAAGGCGATAGCGCTGTAATTGTACAAATGGTTGATACGATTCTCAAAAAAAGCCAGAATGGACAGATGCCGCCATTCTTTAAAAAAGGCGATAAACTGATTACCATTATTAAAGTGGTCGATGTATTTAAAACACCTGAACTCGCAACAAAAGATAAAGAAGTAGAAACCGCAAAAGAGAAAGTACGCCTGGAGCAGGAACAGGCAGCAGATTTAGTTAAAGGCAATTCAGATATGGCTGCGTGGCTCGCTGCTCACAAAATAAATGCGGTAAAAACAGGAAAAGGAACGTATGTAGTGGTAAAAGATCCTGGCACCGGTATGCAGGCAGATTCAGGCAAATATGCTACAGTAAGATATGAAGGCAAATTGCTTTCTGACGGTACGATTTTTGAAACGACGATGGATCCTAAAACACCCCCGTATACATTCAGAATTGCCAGTATGCCTCCCGGTGCTATTCCTGGTTGGGATGAAGGTTTGCCATTGTTTAAGAAAGGCGGGAAAGGAACTTTATATATACCTGGTGCGCTGGCATACGGTAGAAATCCTCCCCCTAATTCACACTTTAAACCAAACGAAGCATTAATATTTGATATTGAAGTGGTAAACGTTACTGATACGCAGCCAGCACCGCAGCAACAGCAACAGCAGCAATTGCCGCCAGAAATAAGAGCGCAGATTGAAAAACAACAACAACAGCAGCAACAACAAAAGAAACCTGCGCATTAAAAATAATTTGCGGAATTAACGCAGGCCTGTTCATTTAATTGGACAGGCCTTTTTTTATTGCGGATCGCGCAAGTGGGATCGAAGGTGCGGCGGGTTGCACAAACTACCGTAGTCTTCAGCGTCTAAAA
>JBDUAY010000565.1:0-3382 GCA_040004415.1 Bacteroidota bacterium
CGGCCGTATGGGATTTACCCGTCATATTTGTTATTGAAAATAATGGATATGGATTGAGTACACCTGTTACCGAACAATACCGTTGCGCCAGCCTGGTAGATAAGGCGAAAGGCTATGGCATGGAAGGCGTTCAAATAGACGGCAACAACATATTGGCTGTATACAATACCGTTAAAGGCGTACGGGATTATTGCATTAAAAATCAGAAGCCTTATTTAATTGAATGCATGACTTTCCGTATGCGCGGGCATGAAGAAGCGAGTGGTATAAAATATGTTCCTAAATCATTGCTGACGCATTGGGAGCTGAATGACCCGATAAAAAACTTCGAGCTCTTTCTTATTATACAGCAAGTACTAACGTCCGAAGAAACAGATAAAATAAAGGAAGAAATAAAACAATACATTGAAGAAGAAATAAAGCTGGGTCTTGATGCTGCGCCTATGATTGTTGATGAGGAAGAAGAGATAGACGATGTGTACGCGCCGGTAATAAGGCATCAGGCATCAGCTGTTCACGATTCACGTCTTGCGTCGCACGATATCCGTTTTGTAGACGCCATCAAACAAGGTCTTCATCAATCCATGAAGCAACATGGTAATCTTATTTTAATGGGACAGGATATTGCGGAATACGGCGGTGCTTTTAAAATAACAGAAGGTTTTGTTGAGGAATTTGGAAAAGAGCGTGTACGAAATACGCCGCTTTGTGAAAGTGCCATCGTGGGTGCTGCATTGGGTTTAAGCCTGGAAGGATATAAGAGTGTGATGGAAATGCAGTTTGCAGATTTTGCAACGGTTGGGTTTAACCAGATTGTAAACAACCTCGCCAAAATACATTACCGCTGGGGCCAGCCTGCAGATGTGGTAATACGCATGCCAACAGGTGGCGGAATGGGTGCAGGCCCTTTTCATAGTCAAAGCAATGAAGCGTGGTTCGTGCATACACCGGGTTTAAAAGTGGTGTACCCATCTACACCAGCAGATGCAAAAGGATTATTGATTGCTGCTATTAATGATCCTAACCCGGTTATGTTTTTTGAACACAAGGGACTATACCGCAGCATCAGCGGACCAGTGCCCGAAAGCTATTATGAAGTTGAAATTGGTAAAGCCAGAATAGTACAAACAGGAGATGATATTTCTATTATTACCTACGGCGCAGGCGTACATTGGGCAACAGCATACGCAGAAGATCAGTATGATATCAGTATAGAAATTGTAGATCTCAGAACATTGTTGCCATTAGATTACGATGCCATCAGGAAGACGGTGCAAAAAAATGGAAAAGTATTATTGTTGCACGAAGACACATTAATTGGCGGCATCGGCGCTGAAATAAGCGCCTGGATAAATGAGCATTGTTTTAATTATTTAGATGCGCCGGTGTTGCGTTGCGCCTCACTCGATACGCCTGTTCCCTTCAATACGGAACTGGAAAAAAATTTTATGGCAAGCGCCCGGCTGCATGAAACCATACAAAAATTATTAGATTATTAATCATGCATCTCCCAGGATGCATGTACAATATTGCGCACCTTGGCGCAGGTGTGTTTAACGGTTACATAATCTGGATTTTTATTAAGAAAAGATAGATAAACCAACCAAACCATCTGCTAAAAATTTCATTTTTCATTTATGTAATATGGCGATTTACAGCATCCGCCTGCTAAATCTGCCGCATAAGAAAAAAATTGTTCCTTTTGCCGCTATTATTTACAATTGTTATTCTTCATGGGCGGCATAATTTATCTGGCAGCCCTGCAAGCAGTTATTATACTTATATCTATCGGGTATCTCCATCTGAAACAATTGATTTGTTTAGGCCGGATATGGATAAGGCAAACAATGAAGTAACGGGCGTATTTTAAAAGCAAAGTAAATATTTTCTGTCGTTCGCTCTCTAAAGGACAATATACATTTACTTTATTACTGTTGCCAACCCATAAAAGGCCGGTATAAATAAAAAACCATGGTATGTTGCCATGGTTTTTTATTTATACGCAAACTGATAAAAATGAATAGTAAGATTTCTATTTCAATCCTTTCAAAAAAGCAAGACTTTGTGGAACCTGTTCCATGGAACGCGGAGACTCGTCTTCAATGAAATAATATTTAACGCCGTATTTTTTGGCCACTTTCATAATATCCGCAATGCCCACATCTCCGGCACCCAATACCACATTGGTCTCATCGGGTGCATTGCCATTCTGATTACCAGGGGTACCCGGTCTCCGATCTTTCAGGTGCATTAACGGAAAACGGCCAGGATATTTTTTTAATAGGGCAATGGGTTCTTGCCCGGGATGCTTCACCCAAAAAACATCCATTTCAAAATTGGCGTATGCAGGGTTCATTTTGCTTGCCATGTAATCGAAAAAGGTTCCGTTTTTATATGCGCCA
The DNA here is from genome assembly GCA_040004415.1 of Bacteroidota bacterium. Lineage (GTDB taxonomy): Bacteria > Bacteroidota > Bacteroidia > Chitinophagales > Chitinophagaceae > JACMLD01. Next base: position 2,403 of record JBDUAY010000565.1, read on the forward strand.
AATTCATATCCGTGAGCATGATAACAAAATGCGATGCCGTTTGCTTTTAATACTTTTCCTGCCTTGTTAAAAACAGCAATCGCTTTGTTGGCATCATCAATGGTAAATGCACCGTTGTGCGGCACCCAAGCGCACATTACATATTTTGCACCAAATGCTTTTGCATTGGTAACCACAGACTGAATGTTAGAATCCAGTTGTTTAAAATCTGCGCCCACACTAATAGTAGTAAGTTTATTTTTGGCGAGCATGTGTTTAAAAGAATCTAACGGTAATCCATATGTGCCTCCACCTTCAATCTGGCGGATGCCCATCGCGCTTATTTTTTGCAGGGTGCCCGGCACATCCGTTTTAAACTCATTGCGGAAGCTGTACAATTGAAGGCCGATAGTAGCTTGCGCAAAACAAGCAACCGATATAATTATTAAAGTGGCACTGGCAAAAAACTGTTTCATAATTTTTTATTTAAAGAAAGCTAATATACGAATGTTACTATTGTACAAAGTAAATCGTTTCAGCTCAATCCAATAAACCCCAATTCAGACAGACTCCTCAGCCGCGCTTTTTAATTCAATATGTTTCAAATTGTGCATAAGGATTGCTTCGCTTCTCCCGCAATGACGGGTCAAGGCTAAATCCCATCCTAATCCTACCCAATCCCGGTTCAGCTAATTACTCTCCCGGATGATATGTTTTCTCTGCATTTTTCATCACATCGTCTTTATAAAACAACACATCTTTAAATTGACCCTTTGAATACATCAATAACTGGTCATTAAAATGTTTGGAATTTGGGTTGCCACTTTCTCCGCCTGCCAATAATGATTTAGCTTTTACTTTTTTGCCGAATTCCACGGTGCAAATAAAACTATTGCCATTTACGCCATATCGTTTTTTAGTACCGGGATAATAGCGCGCAGTATAAGAAGGCAGCATGCCCCAAATAGAAGAAGCAAAACCAACCGGTATGCTGGGCAATG
>JBDUAY010000158.1:0-11405 GCA_040004415.1 Bacteroidota bacterium
ACCAATGTAATGAGTGTTGTAGTTGAAGTACCTGTTGCTTTATTAAATGCTACCAATGGTAAAGTGAATATATGGGCAACCACAAAAAAGAAAATATAACGCCAATAAATACAGGCAACAAAACTTCTTACTATAAACAAATAATTTAAAATTACTATAATGAAAAAGACATTCAGTTATATATTTATTGCAAGCTCGGTATTACTGGTTACCGCAGTTTCCTGTAAAAAAGATGATTCACCTGCTGCCACTGTTTACTACCAGGGTGGTGATCAAATGGCAAGACCCGCTATCAATACCGTTTTTGTTGACGCAGCTGCAAAAGACTCTTTTAACAATGCGCTTCCAACACAAATGGCTGGTTTGTTCCAGGCCAAGTTTAAAGCAAGATTACTTGCATTAAATTCAGGCTATACCACAGATGCATTGGGTCTTACAGCCGATCAGCTAACCGGCGTATTGGTTACTGACGTATTAAACGTTTCTACTACGGGTAATACTTCATTTTTTACTTCAACATCAGATTACTTAACAGGCAGAACATTGGGGGATGATGTAATTGATGATGAATTAATATTATTATTTGGCGGACCGACTGGCGCATCCAATCCGGGCCTTACAAGCGATAATGTAGGCGCAAACGATAAAGCATTTTTAACTACATTTCCGTACATGGCAAGTCCATGGTAGTAGTTTGATAATTAAACAGGCAGGCAACCATTGTCTGCCTGTTTAATTATCAATTATTTACCGCTATTTTTACACACGTTACTGCTTATTAAAAACTTCAAATTCCTCTTTATTTAAATTTGCGTTGTTTAATCAAATGAAAAAAGCATTACTATACCTGCTGCTATTTTCTTACACAACAATAATTTGTAAACCGGTTCTTCCACTGGTATCAGATTGCATGGCGCACGTATTCTGGTATTCTCAACACATGGCAACTGTACATTACGAACACGGCAAATACCATGCTCACTACGAGCTGCAGGATGCTGCGAAAAAAAATCTTCCCGAAAAAAATAATACACTCAAAGAAAACGAGCAGGTAAATATTCATTTACCATACATACAGCGCTATGATTTTACCGTTTGCCCATCATCATCTGCAAAAAATAAATTCGTTTCTTTTTCCTCCACACTTTCAGATAGTTATCCCGGCACCAATTACCCTCCTCCGCGAGTTGTCTAATGTATTTTCATTTACTTCCCTTGTTGTATTTATAAAGACTTGCTGATCTCATTCGTTCAGCATTGCTACCGACAGGTTACGTATTCAATCCTGGTATGCGATGGTGAGAGAAATACCTTCATGGGTAACCGCTTTAAATCAATAAGAAGTAAATACATCAAAATTTATATTACACAGCCTTACAAATTATATGTATGAAATATATCTTTACCCGCATCTCGGGTTGGATGATCATTTTTCTCTTATCATTGTCTCTATCAAATGCCCAGGTTATTATCAGGGGAAAAGTAACTGATGCAACAAGTAATCAGCCATTGGAAGGCGTTTCTGTTGTTTTGCTACCGTCAAAAACAGCAGGTATTACAGACCAGTTAGGAGAATTCGTTATCAGGCAACAGAAAGAAACCACAGATGGTATATCGTTTTCGTCGGTGGGGTTTGAAGCTAAAACCATCTCTGTAGCAGATTTAAAAAATATGCATTTCAGGGTTTCATTAACCGCACGCAGTATTGAATTGACGTCGGTAACTATTTCAGCGCATGCAGGGGATCAATACAAACCCATCAGCAAAACGGATATTGCCATGCGCGGTGTAAACAATTCCCAGGAAGTATTACGCATTATACCGGGTATTGTTATTGGCCAGCACCAGGGTGGTGGCAAGGCAGAACAAATTTTTTTACGTGGATTTGATGCCGATCATGGAACCGACTTCAGGGAAGATGTAGACGGTATGCCGATAAATATGCCCTCTCATGCACACGGGCAGGGATTTGCGGATAGTCATTTTATTATTCCTGAAACGATACAAAGCGTCGATTTCAAAAAAGGGCCTTATACCGCCAGCAAAGGTGATTTCGCTACCACAGGTTTTGTAGATTTTAATACCAGAAATGCACTCACTGAAAACACGGTAAAGCTGGAAGGCGGTATGTTTAAAACGTATCGTGCACTGGCGATGCTTAATCTTTTAAATGCAAAGGCAAAAGAGAAACAACAATCCTGGTATGTGGCTTCAGAATACCGTTATTCAGATGCTTACTTCGACAATCCGCAGCATTTTAAACGTTTCAACCTGTTTACCAAATACAATGGAAAGATATCTGAACACAATTATTTAACGGTGTCTGCTACTACTTTCTGGAGCAAATGGGATGCATCAGGCCAAATTCCTGACAGGGCAGTAAATGAACACCTGATTGGGTTTTATGGCGCCATTGATCCATACGAAGGCGGATTAACGTACCGAACAAATGTAAACGCTCAACTGGTAACATCGCTTAATAATGGTGACCTGATAAAAAACCAGGTATATTATTCTAATTATCATTTTGATCTTCATACCAACTTTACTTTCTTTTTGGTTGATACGGTTAACGGAGATGAAATCAGGCAAAAAGAAGCCAGGGACCTGATTGGGTACAATGGCAGCTACCACCATATTGGCTATATCGGCGCAACAAAACTTACTACTGAAGCCGGAATAAATGTACGTTCAGACATGACACATAATTCTGAGTTGTCTCATACCGTGGACCGCTTCACACTTTTGAACAGGATAAAACTCGGCGACATTACAGAGCTGGAAATTGCACCTTACCTCAGTGAAACACTGGTTATTAATCAGCACCTCAGTCTCAATGCGGGCCTCCGTTTTGACCAGTTTTATAATAAGTACAACAACAAATTTGCAGGCGATACCACCCTGCCCGGCATTGGTGTTTATAAAGCAAATGCAAATGTTGTAAGCCCAAAATTAAACCTGTATTATCATGTAAATGATAAAACGCAATTTTATCTGACTACCGGACGCGGCTTTCATTCTAACGATGCCAGGGCCGTGGTTGTTGAACACGGCTACCAGGTGCTACCCGAAGCATATAGTGCAGATTTCGGCACCGTGTTTAAACCAGCTAAAAATGTAATCATCAACGCTGCAATCTGGTACATTTACCTGAAACAGGAATTTGTTTATGGCGGCGATGGAGGCGATGTTCAATTTAATGGCAAAACGCGTCGGGTGGGTTTCGATTTTTCCGGACGCTACCAGCCTGTAAAATCTATTTACTTTGATGTGGATGTAAATTATGCCCATGGTCGCGCAATAGAAGACGCCAAGGGCCAGAATTATATTCCGCTGGCACCAGTATGGACCAGCACCGGTGGCGTAACCTATACAAACAAGAAAGGGTTCAATGGCAGCCTGCGTTACCGTTATGTTGGCGACAGGCCCGGCAATGAAGATTACAGCCTTACTGCAGTTGGATATTTTGTCACTGATGCAGTTATTAATTATACCAGGCCCAGGTATGAAATAGGGCTGGTGATAAACAATGTTTTCAATACAAAATGGAAGGAAACACAGTTTGACACTGAAACACGGCTAAAGGGTGAAGCACAACCGGTAGACGAAATATGTTTTACGCCGGGAACGCCTTTTAATGCCAGGCTAAGTTTTGCCATAAAATTTTAATCACTAAAATAAAAACAATCAATTGTTTTCTTTCGTTTATTGTGACTTGGTAGCCGTGCAATTTTTTGCACGGCTTTATATATACAGCCGTAGCAACAAATCAATCTGCCTGCAGTACAATTTCGTAAATTTGATTCGCCAACCATCCATATATGTGAAATGAACCAGTACAATAAATACAGAAATTTTTTTAGAATAGCAGGCTTCACCATTATTCTTTTTCTGCTGGGTGAACCCCTCTGGGCGCATGCTGTTGTAGGAGAGCTTGAAAAAATGTCGCGCACAGATGCTGCCGCTTTGTACCTGGTACTGGGGTATAAACACATTCTTCCACTGGGCTTTGATCATATCTTGTTTGTACTCAGTTTGTTTTTACTGAGTCCAAAATTAAAACCCGTTTTATGGCAGGCGACCGCATTTACGGTAGCACATTCGGTAACACTTGGCCTGGCCATGTATCATATAATTAAAGTTCCCTCTGCTATTATTGAGCCTTTAATTGCATTGTCTATTATGTACGTCGCCCTGGAAAATATTTTTTCGCCGCGGTTAAAAACGTCCCGGATTGGCGTAGTATTTATTTTTGGGCTGGTTCACGGACTCGGATTCGCCGGCGCGCTGGGTAGTTTAGGCTTACCACAAAATGCTTACCTGCTTTCTTTGGTTATGTTTAATGTTGGGGTTGAACTTGGCCAGTTAACCATTATTCTGCTGGCATACTTCTTATTGGCTAAATGGTTTGGAAATAAACCGTATTACCGCAAGGCAATTGTAATTCCTCTATCAGCGCTGATTGCTGCAATTGCTGCATTCTGGACGATACAGCGCATATTTTTTTAGAAAGTGACAGGCTGATAAGCCAACGTCTACAGACTAATAGCTTTCTCCAAATCAAGTGCCATGGCCGGACTAAGATCATAATGATTTTTATTAGCGGCTTTAAAAAATTCCTGCGCATTGTATCCTTTGCCTAATCCCTGCATAAATTTTCCCATCCAGTAAAGTTCAAGTCCTTCCAAAGGTTTTCCTGAAACAGATTGCTGATATACTTTATACGCTTCATCTTTCTTACCATTACAAAACAATGTCCACACATACCAGGCATTTGTTTGCGGGGTAGAACGATTCGTTAACTCATTTTTTGCAATGGCCTCTGCCTTCACCGGATTGTGCAAAATGCCTGTATATATTTCGATGAGGTATTTATTATACATGTTACCGTAAATAGTATCTGTTGCCTGCGTTGCGAATACGTTTGCATATTTGGTTTGTAATACACTATCGCCCTTCAGCTGTGCCATTTGGTATAACTTAAATAATGGGTCAGGCAATTTATTTTTTGAATGGACAAATTCAAAAAGTTGTTGTGCAAGCGAATCATTTTTATCATGCACCAGGGCAATCCATCCCAAGCCAGTAATGCTGTGAAAATCGGCGCTGTTCATGCGGATACACTGCATGTACAAGTCGTTTGCTTTTTTTAGTTCACCATTGTGTATGTATAAATCAGCGGCATTTGCCAGCGCCACATCTTTCAGATATGCGGAAGATTCTGCCAATGCTGCAGCTGAAAGCATTGCCTGTATGGCACTATCCATTGCGCCATTCAAATGTTCGAGCTTGGAACGGCGAAAATAATAACCATAATCATTGTATGGTTTTAATTGCTGAACATAGGATGCTGAATTTGTATAGCGTCCCATTTCAAAATCAACATCAAAAGAAGCTGTGAGTGATTCATATTTTTTAAGCCCGGCTTTCCTGGCTTTTTCCAGGTAATTATCTGCTATCGTAAACCGATGTTGTAAAATAGAATATGCGCAAAGGCTTAGATTGGGCGATGCTTCTTTTTCATTGAATGCCGCATTCACTGTTTGCATAATGCTATCGGCCATTTTGATATCGTTTACATCGCCAAACAAATGAAACCTGCCAATCAGCATAGATGCATACCGGGATTCATCAACCAGCCCGACTGATTTTGGATCGATCCTGTTTTTCCAGAACAACAGGTCCGTTGCATTTGCTTTTACCGAAGCTGGTAAAGTATAGTTGCTGAGCAGGCTGTCTGTAAATTTTTTTTCGACAATTATTTTTTTATCATTTTTACAGGAAGTAAAAAGAGCGGCAATAAGTACACAGGCAATAATGGATTTCACGCTGGATAGTTTACAAAACATACGTAAATATAATCGTAATAGTTCAGCAGAAGCAGGGTGTAATGATTAACCATTACCAGCAAGCACATCGGCAATGTGCATGGTTTTCACGGGGATGCCTTTATGACGTATATAGCCGTCAATATGCATCAGGCAGGAAAGATCAGTAGAGATAATATATTCAGCGCCGGTGGCCAGTGCATTGTTCACTTTTTGATCGGCCATGCTGATGGAGATGGCTTCAAATTTTACTGCGAACGTACCACCAAAGCCGCAGCAGGTTTCAACATCGTTCATTTCAATAAGTTCAAGTCCTTTAACATGACTTAATAATTTTCTGGGCTCCTGTTTTATCTTGCATTCCCGCAATGCCGCGCAGGAATCATGATAAGTGGCTTTACCATTTAACACCGCACCTACATCTTCCACCTGCAAAATATTTACAAGAAAGTCAGAAAATTCAAACGTTCTTTTCTGCAAATCTTTTACGTCATTGTGCAGTGAAGAGTTATCAAATAATTGCGGATAGTAATTTCTTACAAACCCAACACAACTTGCGCTGGGTGCGACAATATAATCTGCTCCGCTAAAATCTTTTATAAATTTCCCGCAAACTGCTTTGGCTTCATCCTGGAAACCAGCATTGAATGCAGGTTGTCCGCAACATGTTTGATTGGTATTATACGATACCGTACATCCGGCTTTCTCCAAAACCTTTACCATATTGAACGCCGTTTGCGGGTACAACTGATCTACAAAACAGGGTATGAATAATTGAACGTTCAAATTAGTATTGAATATTTAGTATTGAGTATGTAGATAAACGGGTGGCTAGCGACTGGTGGACTTTTGCTGATACACAAAATTTGACATTTAAATATTTTCGAATACCAAATCATTGTCCCCTCCCGCCCCTGGCCATTCACCACTAACCTTTGAACGATTGTTGCAGGATCATCATCTTCACAGCAGTCATTGCTGCTTCTTCGCCCTTATGTCCATGAATGCCGCCTGTTCTTTCATCAGCCTGTTGCTGGGTATCCAACGTTAACACACCAAAAATAGTGGGTACAGGCAATGTCAAATTTAATTCTACAATGCCATCTGTTACGGCTTTACACACATATTCAAAATGTGGGGTGCCACCGCGTAATACACAGCCTAATGCAATGAATGCATGTGGCGCATTGTCATGTTCGCGTACTGCATGCCAATAAGTTTTAACCGCAAAACTTATTTCAAACGCACCGGGCACCGTTAATATTTTTATTTTTTCTACGCCCTGTTCTGCCAGTATTTTGGTGCAGCCATGTTCCAGCTTATCAATGATAGCAGCGTTCCATTCAGTGCGTACGATAACAACACAGGCACCCTTTGGTAGAGTGCCTGTAGTATTTTCTAATAATTTACTGTTGCTAATTTCAGCCATATTATTTCTTCAACTTATTGCAACATTAGAAATTGTGCTGCAGTTGTATGTATTTTATTCAATTTCGCCCAGCCTGCCAAGGTATTTATCAATGTCATTTTCCTTGTATTGCGGATATTTTTCTTTGATCATTTTATACACCTCAATAGCTTCTTTGGTTTTACCCATACTTTCATAAAGAAATCCTGCGCGAAATAAATATTGCGGACTGTAATAATCATCTTTATCAAAAGTGGTTCCTGCTTCTTTATATAATTTTACAGCTTCGTCTTTTTTACCCAATTCAGAATCCGCATCCGCCAGCAAAGCCTTCGCTCTTGCTTTTACCAATGGTTCAGAAGTAGAAAAATCTTCCAGGTATTTGGCAGCATTTTTAAAATCGCCCATGGTTAAATAGCAACTGCCCGCATAAAAATTAGCCAGGTTGGCTGCCTTTGTACCACTGTATTTGCTGATGATTTTTAAAAATCCCGGATTTAAATTATCTCCGTTCAACGCCATCTTAACCGAATCCTGTCTGAAATATTCTTCTGCATAACGCATCGCCTCAGACGCTTTCTTTTCATTCGGCTCAGAAATTAAACTTTTATATGCAAAAATTCCCCCAACAACAATAAGCACAGCCGCAAAGCCAATCAGAATTTGCTTGCTGTACCGGAACCAGAAACCTGTTACCCTGTCAACTGCATCATTCGTTTCCGTTGCCGGTACATTAATCTTGTCTGCCATAATTTAAAATCTGTATTTAAAAACTTTTTTTATTATCAAATTGATGAGCCGCTTCAATAAAATTAATCAACAATGAAAGGGTAGTTTTGATCGACGTACACATCTTTCAGCAATTCATCGTCGTTTGGCAAGGGGCTTTCATCCGCAAATTTTACTGATTCATTTACAACACCTTCAATTCTTTTATTGATAGCATCCAGATCTTCCTGCGTAGCAAATTTATTTTTAAGGATGGTTGCCTGTACCTGCACAATTGGATCACGCTGTTTGTATTCCTCCACTTCTTCTTTGGTGCGATACTTCTGCGGATCAGAAATAGAATGCCCTTTATAACGATATGTCTTTATTTCCAGTAATGTTGGGCCACCGCCTTCGCGACCTCTTTTAACGGCGCGTGCCACTGCTTCATGAACCGCTTCACAACTCATGCCGTCAACAGAATCAGCCGGCATTTCAAAAGCATCCGCCAGTTTATAGATATCATGCACGTTAGAAGTACGTTCTACGGAAGTACCCATAGAATAGCGGTTGTTTTCGCAAATAAATATTACAGGTAATTTCCAGGTCATGGCGATATTAAACACTTCGTTCACCATACCCTGGCGTGCGGCGCCATCACCAAAAAAAGTAAGGCTCACATTATCAGTGCCCTTATATTTTTCTGCAAAAGCAAGGCCGGCACCGGTGCCAATTTGAGCGCCCACAATACCATGCCCGCCAAAAAACGCAACATCTTTGCCGAAGAAATGCATACTGCCGCCTTTTCCTTTAGCACAGCCCGTAGCTTTACCGTATAATTCTGCCATACATGCATTGGCACTAACCCCTTTAGCAAGGGCAAGACCATGATCACGATAACCTGTAATAAACGGATCCATCGGCTGGGTAGCCGTCATGCAACCCGCTGCTATGGCTTCCTGGCCAATATAAGCATGGAAAAAACCACGGATTTTACCATCCATTTTATATTTCTCTTCTGCCATCAGCTCAAACTGCCGGATGAGCTGCATTAGTTCGTACCAGTACAGGTATGTTTCTTTTGAGAATTTTGTAGCCACAGTTGGTTTGCAATTTTAAGGTGGCGAAGATAAGAAAGATCTTGTTTCAAATTCCCAGTTTTTAGTTCTTTTATTGCCAGCGTTTTATACCGCTTTAGCCCTTGAAATTTGAAGCAAAAACATGGATGGTCACCTCTGGAACTCCCCACCCGCTACGCTTCAACCCGCTACTTGCCCTATTTTTTCTACATCCAAAAACTTATCCCCTTTTAAATACAGGGGCATATTTTTTGGGAGATTATTTTAAACGATTGTATATGCTTAAAACTTTCCACAGCAACACCCGGCAATTGATCTGTGATGTAAACAATTTTCTCAAAAACGAAGCTGAAATTGTCACCGATTTTAAAGTCCGCCTTTCCAATACCATTAAAGAAATAGATTTACTTCAATCGGGTGCCCACTTTACCTACAACAGAATAATTAATAAGATGAGTGAGGCAGAATGCAGTGGCTTTCTTTCTGAACAGTCTTTGTTTATGGAAGAAAACTACTGAAGCTATTTTAAATGCTGTATTTTGAATTTTAAATGAGGACATTCATTCAAAATATATAAATTTAAAATAATCAGACTTCATTCAATATCGCTTCTACAGTTTAAAAACTATCCGCAGGCCGCTTTTACGTTTACTGAACGTATTGTTGGCATTTGTGGAAACAATGGCATGGGCAAAACTAATTTGCTGGATGCCATTCATTATTTGTGTTTCACCAAAAGTTATTTTAGCAAAGCCGATGCGCAGCATGTACTGAATGGTGCGCAGGGTTTTCGCGTCGCCGCAAAATTTGAAAGCAGCTTTCCAGGTGATGACGTAACAATAGAAGTCATCTGTATTTTACGGGAGAACGGAAAAAAAGAATTTTTGTTTGAGGGTATTCCCTATGAAAAATTTGCGCATCATATTGGAAAATTCCCGTGTGTTTTTATTGCCCCTGATGATGTCCAAATCATTACCGGCGCCAGCGAAGAAAGAAGACGCTTTATTGATGGATTGCTTTGTCAGCTGGATGCGGTATACCTGCAAAACTTAATCAGCTATAACAAAGTATTACAGCAACGCAACGGATACCTGAAAAGTTTGCAGGGTGTTGCGGGCGACAATCAATTGCTGGACGTGTATGACCGGCAACTGATTGATCACGGTAATTATGTTTTTGAACAACGGAAATTATTTCTTCAAAAACTGGTGCCGCTGGTAAAAGCGTTTTATAAAAAAATTGCAGGTGTGGATGAAGACATTCATATCTCTTACGAAAGTGCTTTATTACAATCCGTATTTAACGTGTTGCTTACTCAAAACAGGAATAAAGACATCCTGCTGCAGCGCACTACGCAAGGCATTCATCGTGATGATCTTAGTTTGAGTTTACATGAGCAGGCATTTAAATCCATCGCATCGCAGGGACAAAGAAAAAGTCTATTGTTTGCTTTAAAGCTGGCAGAGTTTGAGATATTAAAAGAAAGCAAAGGCTTCCCGCCTATCCTTTTGCTGGATGATGTATTTGAAAAACTGGATGAGCAGCGCATGCATAATTTACTAACCTGGGTTTGTGTTCAAAACAAAGGACAAGTATTTATAACCGATACACACAAAGACAGACTTGAAAATGCATTGACAGCATTACAGCAACCCTATCAGGTAATTGAACTGTGAGCAGCCTTTAGCTATAAGTCAATAGACTGCAAAACATTTACATTTCTATTACAGATAAATTTCATTTGCTGTATAAATAAATTCAATCGCGCAGAAAAAACTCGATCAACTAACAGTTAATAGCCTAAAGCTAACAGCTATTTCTTACCTTAGCTGTATGAGTGAATATTCTATTGGAGATGCAATGAAAAAGTTTTTGCGTGGCAGCAGGCTCAAAGGCGATATACAGGCCATGCAGATTACAGATATATGGGAAAAATTAATGGGAAAGACCATTGCTAAATATACCGACAGCATAAAAATCTACGGCAATAAATTATACATCAGTACAAAAGTGGCTCCGCTTAAACAAGAGCTGATGTTCCAGAAAGAAAATATTATCCTCCGCGTAAATGAAGCACTGAAAGAAAACACCATAAAGGAAGTTATTATTAATTGACACGGCATTCATTCTTATTAATATACAAACCGCCTCAAAGGTTAGGTGCCGGGATAAACATGCAGGCACTGGTTCAAACAAGCATTCACCGTGGCACGATAACCGCAAGCTTCTATTCAATGTAAAGAAATCATAATAGAAAAGGGATATGCTAAGCAATAACCTACCAGGTAAATTACCACCGCATATCCCCGTTGAGACAGCTATTTAAATTAATCAGCCATCTATGCTATAACGGTTTTGGATACCTGCTTTATGTAAGCTTGT